>CANSKM010000053.1 GCA_947647475.1 uncultured bacterium | reverse complement strand
ACCATTGAAGGAAAAGAGCTGCAGCCCTGTCTTTTGTTTCATCCGCAACGTCTGCAAGCTTATTTATTAAAGATGTTACAAGCTGTTCATGCGCAAGAACCGCTTCAAAAACTTCCAAAGGTGAATTCCAGCTTTGTTCCGGTTTTTTAATTGTACCTAAAATAATTTCGCCGTCACGCTCCTGAATGTAATCATAAAGACCTCTTGCATGAGCCATTTCTTCCTGAACCTGAATATTCATCCAGTTTACAAAACCTTGAAGGTTTAATTTTTGAAAATATGCCTGCATTGAAAGGTAAAGGTATGCTGAATACATTTCTGCATTAACCTGTTCGTTTAATGCGGCATTCATTTTTTCGTTTATCATATTCTACTCCTTTTTAATCGTGCTGTTTGCACAAAAATTATACCACCATAAAAAATTTAAAGTTAAAAAATTAATTAAGTTTCTATAACATCATCTTCTTTTTTATCCGCTTCTTTATCCGCCTTTTCAAGGTTATCCGTCTTCTTTTTTTCATCACACCTTTTTACAAGATACGCTGCCATAATCGCTGTCAAAGGAACACAGGCAAGAAGGGAGATACTTCCTGTTAAGGCTGATAAAATTTCGCTTGAAACCTGGTTTAGATTGAAAAATTTCTCTGCATCAATGTTTGAAGATAATAATACAAGAGGCATAGCGCTTCCAAGGTATACTAAAATCAAAGTATTTGCCATTGTCCCTATAATGTCGCGCCCAACATTCATGCCGGATTTAAAAAGCTCCATTATGCCAAGGTTTTTATCCGTTAAGTGAATTTCATTAATCGTACTTGCAATTGAAACGGCAACATCCATAAGAGCCCCGAGAGCAGCAATGATAATTGATGCGGCTAAAATCCCTGTGAAGCTTAAATCGGGCCTTTGAGTGTATAAAAAGACACTTTCTTCGCCCATAAAACCTGTTAAATGCCCAAGTTTAACGGCCAACAAAGCAAGCAGGCTTGCAAAAACAAGGCTTAAAATCGTCCCCGAAACTGCAGCGTTTGTCTTTGAATTTACGCCTGCAACAAGATACATTGTTGCAATAGTGGATAAAACCGAGATTATAAGCGCTGCGATTATGGGAGAGATTCCCCACAAGACAAGGGGGACAAAGATAAAGAATATCAAAAGAACAGTGATTATTATTGATAAAAGGCTCATTAGCCCCTTTTTCTTTCCGATTACAATTAAAAAGAGGACAAAAAGCCCCGCATAAAGATAAACCGTTCCTATTCTTTTAATATCCGTTATAAAAATATCAACTTCATCCACACTTTTTGGGTTTGAAGACAAAGATTCCATCATTAAAATTACCCTGTCGCCTTCCTTTAAAAAGACTTCATAGGCAGGGTTTCCGGTCATTAAATTATCGGTTACTTTCTCTTTTCCCTTAAATTGCCCTTTTGTAATCTTTACGGTCACAATTTGTTTTGAGATCTCTTCAGGGTTATCGGTTTTTTCCGTATAATCATAATCAATTTTTTTAACTATCCCCTCGGTTGAAGAAGTATAGGTGCTTGTCTGCTTTTGCTCTACGGCAGCATCTTTAAGCCTGTCTTCATTTGTGTTTTCAGGCTCTGCAAAGACACAAGCAGTTGCTGTTATAAAAAGTAGGAAAGTTAAAAAAAGCTTTTTCATACGATACATTTTAACACTAAAAACTTTGGCTAAGAAATAAAAAATATGCTAAAATCAATTTATGCAAAGTTTAACAAAAAGCGGTATTCTTAAAAAACCAAAGGTAAGCATAATTATTACCTGCTTTAACCTTGCAAAATATCTGCCTGATTTAATCAATTCAATTGAAAACCAGACATATAAAAATTTTGAAGTGATTATTGTAAACGATGCTTCTTTTGATGAAACAAAAGAATTTTTAGACGGCCTTTTATCTGATAATTTCATAGAAAAAATCTTCCGCCAAAAAGGGACGGCTTTTGGCAGTGTTAAAATTTCAAAAGAAAAATATAAAGTTATTCACAACCTTAAAAACCTTGGGCAGTTTGGCTCTTTTCTTGAGGGCTTAAAGGTTGCAGATGGCGAATTTGTCTGCCTTGTGGATGCCGATGATGTTCTTGTTCCCGAATATTTAGCCTGCCACCTTCAGGTGCATATGAATACATCTGTTGCTTTTACAAGTGCAGCACAGTTTGAAATTGATGAAAATTCAGTTGTGCACTCCCTTGTGTCTTTAGCCTCAAGCGGATATAAAAACGAAGATTTCAGCGCAAATTTAAAAGATGAAGAAGAAATTTTTAATTTAAAAGAAAAAATTGAAAATTTTGAAGTTAAGGTTTTGGATAATAAAACCTGTAAATTTGGAAATTGGGCCTGGGGGCCGACGACTTCCGCGATGATGAGAAAATCTGCAGCAGAAATTTTATTAAAATATCCAACCCCGAAAGATTGGATGAAAGGTGCAGATAAAATCGCGTTTACATTTTTGCATCTAATTGGAGGTTCTGCTTTAATTTCAGCGCCTTTATTTGCATACAGACGCCATAAGACAAATTTATCAAGTGCAAACCCTGTTTTAGGAAATTTCAGATACTTGAAACCGGATTGTGTAAAGCTTTATGTCGGATATAACAAGCGAATAAGATTTGATATTTTAAGGTTTTTCTTTAAAAACTATGACTATTTTTGCGAAAGGTTTAACCCCTTAAACGTAAAAAAGATGATATTTTCAATCATCTTTTCTATCGATTTTTATACTCTTAAACGTGCGTTTAAATCTTTATTTGTGCGCTAACGCTTGGTTTTTACAATTTATAAAGCAACTTTAATACAACATTTAAGCTTCTTTTTTAGCAAACTTAAACTATGCAAGCTGGTTAAATTTTGCACCTGCGGCATTGTCGCTGATAAATTGTGCCTGAGTGTTTACAACATCTTTTACGGCAGTGTTATAATCTTCCCTTGTGTTTCTGCCATCTAAAAGCATGCCCCCTGTTGCAGCTGCATTTGCGCCTTTAAAATTAGCCGCATTACCTGTAAAATTCAGTCTTTTCTTTCCGCAATTACATGAAATAGGTTCTATCATGGTTGGCACTTCCCTTATTACACAATTATATAAAACAAAAACATAGATTTTCTTGCTACTATTATAACACTTTTTTAAAAAATGTGAAATATTTTGTTACAAAAACCGCCCATCAGGATGAAATCAGGCATTTAGGGGGTTAAATTTAGCGGTCTTTGAATTATTATTAAAATTATGCAAACAAAATGGAAAATGACACCATATCTTTTTTTATTGCCCGCAATCATCCTTTTGACGGTGTTTTTCTTCATTCCATTTTTTCAAACAATAATATACAGTTTTCAAGATTATTCAAAAGATATCTATAACCCCGTTTTTGGAACCCTTTCAAACTATAAAGCACTTTATCATTCCCCGATTTTTATAAAATCAATTTTAAACACGTTTTATTTCCTTCTTTTGACAACACCGTTTTTGGTTGTTTTCCCGCTTTTTCTTGCCATTTTAATCAACCAAAAAATCAGAGGTAAAAATTTATATAAATTAATAATTTACCTTCCTGTCGTTGTTTCAATTGTTGTGGTTGCAATTGCCTTTAAATGGCTCTATGCGCCAAACGGCCTTTTAAATTATTTTATGGAAGTTTTTAACCTGCCTGCTATCGACTGGCTTTCAAGCCCTAATGTTGCAATGGCCTCTGTTGCAATGGTGACAGTGTTTAAGGGGGTCGGGTATTATATGATGATATATCTTGCCTCTTTAATGAGTGTCCCAAAAGAGCTTTATGAGGCGGCTGAAATTGACGGAGCGAGCGAATTTAGAAAACATATCACAGTAACAATTCCGCATTTAATGCCAACAATTGCCCTTGTTTCAACGATTTCAGCAATTTCTGCCTTAAAAGTTTTTGTTGAAATTTACGTTATGACAAAGGGCGGGCCTTTAGATTCAACCAAAACGGTTGTTTATTACATTTACGAGCGCGCCTTTGAAAACCTTGATATCGGGCTGGCTTCAGCCGCATGCGTTGTCTTATTGTTAATTGTTATGGTGTTTTCAATCATAAACATCCTTTGTTTTGAGCGGAAAAAATACGGGCTTTAGGGGGTTTAAAGATTATGCGACATTTTAAAGGTTTTTTAATTCACACAATCTTAATTTTAGTTTGTTTTTTGTGCCTTCTGCCCTTTTTGTGGCTGACATCGACCGCCCTTAAAGGCCCAATGGAAAACATTTTCCAATATCCGCCCGTTTTTATCCCCGAAGATTTTACCTTTGAAAACTTCAGGCTCGTTTTAGCGCTTGTCCCGATTGTAGGATACGCTATAAACAGCTTCATTGTAGCCTTTTTCACGGTTATTTTGAATTTGATTTTCTCTGCCCTTGCGGCATATCCCTTGGCAAGGATGAACTTTGGAGGCAAAAACCTTGTGTTCTTTGGAATTTTAGCCACAATTATGGTGCCATTCCAGGCAATTATGCTGCCGATTTATATTATCACCCTGAAATTAAACCTTGTAGATTCTTACAGCAATTTTCAAGGATATTTGGGCCTGATTTTGCCTTTTGCGGTAAATGCGTTTGGGATTTTCCTTCTAAGGCAGGCATTTTTAGCCATCCCGAAGGAACTTGAAGAATCTGCCGTAATTGACGGGTGCAACGCACTTCAGATATTTTTCAAGGTGCTTCTACCCTTAATAAAGCCTTCTTTAGCGGTTTTAGCGATTTTTACCTTCATTGGAAGCTGGGGCGAATTTTTATGGCCAAGCATTATCTTAACAAAAGATGCCCTATATACCCTTCCTGTCGGCATTAACGACCTTCAAGGGGCCTTCAGTGCAAACTACAGGCTCATCGCGGCAGGCTCAATGATTTCAATCGTCCCGATTGTTATTTTCTTTGTATCCCTGCAAAAATACTTCATTCAAGGCTCTACCGAGGGTGCCGTTAAGGGGTAAACTATGGATGAGATTTTTTCAAGAAATGAATTATACTGGGGGAAAGAGTTTCAAGAATACCTTTCAAGGCTTAAAATTGCGGTGTTTGGGCTTGGCGGGGTCGGCGGGTTTGCACTTGAAGCGCTATGTCGTGCCGGAGTCGGGCATTTTTTAATCGTAGATTTTGATTTGGTGAGCAAAACCAACATAAACCGCCAGCTTATTGCCCTGAATTCAACCGTGGGGCAAAAAAAGACCGAGGTTTTTAAAACGCGGATTTCAGACATTAACCCAAACACCAAAGTGCAGGTTTATGACGGGTTTTACAGCGAAGATGTTCAGGATAAAGTTTTTTCAGGTGAATTTTCCGTATGCACAAATAAAGCCGATAGCTCTGATAAGGCAGGCAGGAGAAGCGGCCCTGATTTTATAGTTGATGCGATTGATACGGTTAAATCCAAAATTGAACTCATAAAATTTGCAAAAGAAAACGGAATTGAAATCGTCTCCTCCTTTGGCGCAGGAAACAGAATGGATGCCACAAAGCTTTTTGTATCGGATATTTCAGAACTTAAAGCCTTGGGTGGGGCTAAAGACAGCTTTGTTAAAAATGTTTTGAATAAGCTTAAAAAATATGCGGGGGTAGAAGAGGGCTTAACCGTTGTCTCAAGCAGCGAAAAAGCCCACAATGAAGAGAAAATAAGCACACTTGAAACGGTTGAAACAGGAAATGGAAAAAGTGTACAATATACAAAATTTACCCCGGCTTCAACCCCCGTCGTTCCTGCGGTTGCGGGATACTTAATGGCCAATCATATATTAAAAACTTGTTACAATAATTTTTCAAATTTGAAATCTTAAACACGCACAGGGCAAGGGTTTTAAGATAATACTTTCGGGTTAATTCCTTTATGCGATAAAAGCATGTTTAACATAGGTTAAGATAATAATGTGAGCACTGCAAAACCACCTGCCATCTTTATTCGGGGTTGCGATATAAAAATTTTGGGCGGGATAAAAAGATTTTGAAGGGCTCACATTTTTTATGTCGAATTTTAGGATTTTGGTTTTTTATCAACAGTTTGTAACGGGACAGAAAAGAGAAATACAGTGAAGGGACCGTTAAAGAGGCTCGTGCAGGGACCATTAGGATGTTTGAATCTACTCAGAAACGGGACCGTGTCCCTGAGGTGTATTTCTCTTTTCTGTCCTACGCAGAATTTATCATTAATATTGAATTTAAAAACAAAATCTCCAACTTTCAAAACTTCCATGATACAATGGGCTTATGAAAAAGAGTAAATTTGTGGCCGTTGTCGGAAGGCCAAACGTTGGAAAATCAACCCTTATAAACAGAATTTTGGGCGAAAGACGCTCTATTGTTGACGATATGCCGGGTGTTACGCGCGACAGGATTTATTTTGATGCCTCCTGGCAATCTAAAGAATTTGTCCTGATTGACACAGGCGGCATAATTACAAACGACGATGATGAATTTGTAAATAATATTTTCTCCCAGGCAAAACTTGCCGTTGAAGAAGCCGACACCATTCTTTTTGTTGTGGATGCAAAAGCAGGGCTTTCCCCTTATGACACGGACATTGCAAACATTTTAAGACAATCAAAAAAAGAAGTAATTTTGGTTGTAAATAAGGTTGATTCAATGTCTGAAATCGGCAACTGTTCTGATTTTTACGCCCTTGGCATCGGTGAACCACACGCAGTATCAGCACTTCACGGCTCAGGCGGTGTGGGCGATTTGCTCGATAAAATTACAAAAGACCTTGAGAAAAAACCGGATGAAGAAGATGAAAACGGGGCAATTAAAATTGCAATCGTCGGAAAACCAAACGCCGGAAAAAGCTCTATTTTGAATAATTTGCTGAATGAAAACCGTGCAATTGTTTCCCCCGTTTCAGGCACAACAAGGGATTCAATCAATTCAGAAGTTGTATATCAAGACAGAGACTTTGTTTTGGTGGATACTGCAGGAATAAGAAAAAAATCCAAAGTGGATTACGGCGTGGAAGCTTTCGCTGTGGACCGCGCCATCAGAGCAATTCGAGAAGCGGATGTGGCGCTTTTGGTTGTGGATGCTGTTGAAGGACTAACAGACCAAGATAAAAAAATTGCTCAAACCGTTGAAGAGGCAGGCTGTGGACTGATTGTAGCATTTAATAAATGGGATTTAATTAAAAATGTGCAGACCCACAAGCTTGAAAAGCAAGTGGAAGACGATGCGCCTTTTTTAAACTATGCAAAGAAAATTTTTATAAGCGCAAAAACAGGCCAAAGACTGAACCAAATTTTTGACACGGCAATTGAAGTTGCCGAGCAAAGAGACAAAAGGGTTCAGACAGGCCTTTTAAATAAGATTGTAAACGAAGCAATTGCCCTAAACCCGCCAAATTCAATTAAAGGCAAGTTTGCAAAGGTTTACTATTCAACCCAGGTGAAGGCAAAGCCCCCAACGTTTGTATTATTCGTAAACAATAAAGATTTAATCAAAGATTCTTACAAAAGATACCTTTTAAAGAAGCTCAGAGAGGCTTTTGGCTTCTTTGGCACACCGATAAGAATTTCATTCAGGGAAAAGAAAGAAAAGGATAAATAAAAATGTTAAGTAATGTTGCAATGATTACAATTACAATAATCTCAAAAGCCTTGATGATTGCGGCTTTATCTTATTTAATCGGTTCAATTCCTACAGGATATTTAATCGTTAAATCAAAAACAGGAAAAGACATAAGGGAAGTGGGTTCAGGCTCCACAGGCGCCACAAACGTAAAACGTGTCCTAGGCAAAAAATGGTTTTTTACCGTTATGCTGCTTGATGCCATAAAAGGTGCCCTACCTGTTGTTTTCTTCCGTTTCGCCGTACAACACGGGATAATGTCGCCCGATTTATATGACCTTTCTCCTGTAATTGCCGCTATATTTGTAATTATCGGACATTCTAAATCCGTATTTTTGGATTTTAAAGGCGGAAAATCAGTAGCATCAGGCGTTGGAACGATTATCGCGCTAAACTGGCAAGTCGGGCTCATTTTAGCCCTAATTTGGGGAATAATCACGTTTGTGACAAAATATGTGTCCGTCGGCTCAATCATAGTGCTTATTTTATCCCCCTTCTTTATGTTTTGCTTCGACGCACCGGTGTCATACATTGTCTATTGTGCAATTGCAGCGGTTTATGTAACCTGGCTTCACCGTGAAAACATTCAAAGGCTCATAAAAGGGGAAGAAAACAAAGTAAGATAGACCAAAAACTGCACGGTTTTCAGAGTTTTGGCACACCATAGCCGGGGGTTTTAGTCTGCCTGCGGTTTTAAGAAGGAAGAAAAGATGAAAACAATTGAAATAATACCGAAAATTACGGTGGATAATAAAGAAAAGCTCGCCCTTATTTATACTCCGGGCGTTGCAAAAAGTTCAAGTGCAATTCACACAGACTATGACAAGGTTTTTGACCTTACAAACAGATCAAATTCCATTGGCGTACTTGCTTTTCAATATGAAGAAGCCCTAAAACGCGCGGTATACTTAAAAGAAACGTTTGCAGTTGATGCTTACCCCTTTGAAATCAAGCAAAATGAGCTTCCAAAAGATGAAACAGAATGCAAAAAAGAAATTGATTTTGTTGTTGAAAACATTATGCCGAATTTTATGGGGGTTGATACGGTTTTAATTGAAGGCGGAAACTTTGATTCACCTCTTGAAATTCCAACAAGAAGCAAGGGGTGCCTTTTTAGCCACGATATAAAGATTGAAAACATTGAACCTGTTGAATTACGGCGTCTTTTTGGGGGTGTAATAGAGACCAGGGTTCAGGAAACTCCCGATAACACCTTTAAAAAGCCTGTTGCAATTATATCAGACGGAAGTGCTGTCCTTGGCTTAGGCAATATTGGCGCAGAAGCGGGGCTTCCTGTTATGGAAGGAAAGGCTGTATTGTTTAAAAGCTTAGGGCAAGTGGATGCGATGCCATTATGCCTTAAAACGCAGACACCAAACGAAATTGAGCGGATTGCATTCCTC
>CANSKM010000052.1 GCA_947647475.1 uncultured bacterium | reverse complement strand
GCCAGAAAGAGAGAAGAGCAAAGAGCACCAACCCCTGCTGCCCCCATTAAAAACCCGAGAGTGTCTGCATTTTCGCCCAAAGCTTCTGATGTATAAATCGGCATCAGCATAGGATATGTCATCCCGATAAAACTGAAAATTGCAAGATAAATCAAAAGAGTGCTGATTTCAGGCGTTTTTGCAGCATATTCAAAACCCTCTTTTAAGCCCTCAAGAATGCTTTCTTCCTTAATATGTGCGCACTTTACATCCTTGATTTTAAGCTGCATCACAAGAAAAATCATAGGCAAAATGCACAAAAAATTAACCAAAAAGCACACAGTAATTCCCGTATGGGCAATTAAAAGCCCTGCAATTGCAGGCCCCAAAAGCCTTGCAACGTTAAAACAGGTTGAATTCAAAGATATTGCATTTGATAAATCCTTGGGTTCATCCACAAGACACACAAAAGTAGATTGCCTTAAAGGCACATCAATTGCCGCAATGCAGTTTAAAAACACCCCTAAAAGCACAATATTCCATATTTCTATGACATCAAAAAAGGTTAAAAGCGTGATTAAAAGGGCCTGAACACTGAATAAAATCTGCACCAGAATTAAAAGTCTGTGTCTGTCAAATTTATCAATAATCACACCCGCAAAAGGGGTCAAAACAAACAAGGGAATGGCGTTAAAAAACATTACCGTGCCCATTGTTAAAGGGGATTTTGTCATATCATAAACAAGCCAGGAAATTGCAACGTTTTGAATCCAGATACCAATTTGAGAAATTGCAATGCCGGGGAAAAACAGTCTGAAATTCCTGTATTGAAGCGCCCTAAAAGCCGATGCCAACCCGTGCATAATCTTATTTTCTTTCCTTTTTCTTTCCTCTAATATACCCCAAAACCCCGTTAATGAAGGTTAAAGGGTGAACAGGGCAGCCCGGAATGTATAAATCCACAGGGTGTTTTTCAAAAAATTCACGGTTAAGCTCGCTGCTATCTTGGAAAACTCCGCCTGATATCGCACAAGCCCCGCAAAGAATTACAATTTTCGGGTTCGGCGTTGCCAAAAAGCAATCTTCAAGGGCATACGCCATATTTTTTGTCACAGGCCCCGTAATTACAAGCCCGTCCGCATGTCTTGGGGAGGCCACAAAATCTATCCCGAAGCGGCCCATATCAAAATTCACGTTTGATGTGGCATTCAGCTCCAACTCACAGCCGTTACAACCCCCTGCAGAAACCTGCCTTAATTTTAAAGACCTTGAAAACATTGATACAATCTCGTTTTTCACCTCGATTGCCGTTTTTTCATAAAGCTCTTTTGTGGTCCGTTCGTCGATTATAAGCCCTTCGCGGGAAGAGGATGCAAGTTTGTAAAAATTTGAAAAATTAATCGCATTTTTAGCGCAAACATTTTTGCAATCCCCGCAAAATGTGCATTTTCCCATATCAATCCTTAAAGGATTAAACTCAAGCGCGCCCGTCGGGCAAATTTTTTCGCACCTGCCGCAATTGTCACAGTTTGAATTTTTCAAAACCGGCAAACCCCGAAACTGCTCCCGCATCGGCGCTTGCTCAATATCTTTTATAAATTGGTTTCCCTGAAATATTCTGGATTTTAGCGTATCAAACATTGTTTTTTCCTTAATTTATAAGTCGCACCCGCAGTATGAAAGGTTAAAGCTCTTGTTGCACAAGGGAAAATCCGACACTCCGTTATTTCGAACGGCAAGCGCAAGCCCGTACCAGTTGTTAAAAGACGGGTCTTTAATTTTATACCTTGTAAGCCTGCCGGTGCCATCTGTCATTGCAATATGGACAACTTCGCCCCTCCAGCCTTCAACAACAGAAATTGCAAAAACATCTTTCGCATTTTCCTTTGAAAGAACCTCATAGCCGCAGTTTACAGGCTCTTTTTCATATTCTTTTAATTTGTCAAAGATTTTTCCAATAATTGAAAAAGACTGCAAAATCTCTTTATAGCGGATTTTAAACCTCGCATTCACATCCCCTGTGCCTTTCAGATGAATTCTCTCCGCATTAAGAATATTGAAATATTTATCAGGAAAATCAAAACGGGAATCTGTATTTAGCCCTGAAGCTCTTGCTGCAAGGCCAACAAGCCCGATTTCCGCAGCGCGCTCCGTGCTCACGGTTCCTGTTTTTTCAAGCCTTGACACTACGCTTGAATTTTTCAGCATAGTTTTCACCATACGACAAACATCCTTTTCCACCTTGTCAAATGTCTTTTTTGCCCTTTGAATCTTATCATCATCAATATCAAAATTCACACCACCAAGGGTTATAAGCCCCCTACCAAAGCGGCTTCCCGAAAATTCAAGCATAGTGTTTATAACAAGGGTTCTTGTCGCCCCAAAGACGGATGTGCCCATAAGATAAGCGATATCACCCGCTATTGCCCCTAAATCCCCGATATGGATTGCAGCACGCTCCATCTCAAGTGCCAAAAGCCTTATAAGCTGCGCTTTTGAAGAAACTGAAATTCCCTTAACGGTTTCCATAAGCCTTGAATAGGCTAAATTATAGGCTATAACACTATCCCCACAGATTGATTCAGCCAGCCTGTTTGAAGACCTTTGCACCATAAGGCTTTCCACCCCTCTGTGTTGATACCCCAGCATAATCTCAAGGTGATACACCGTTTCCCCGTTGCACATAAACCTGAAGTGCCCGGGCTCTATAACCCCGGCGTGAATTGGCCCCACGGCCACCTGGTGAATTTCTTCCCCGTCCATTTCAAAAAATTTATAATCATCCTGGTTTTTTCTTAAAGGCTTCAACCACGGATGGTCCTTGGGTTTTATCCCGAATTCTTCAAAAAATTCTCTTTCAAAGATATGAAATGCAGGAATTTCAGGAGTTATGGAGTCGTATTCTCTTATCCCAGCCTTAAAAAGGGCAGATGAAACATAGAAAACACCGTTTTTATCATCGGAAAGGACAACAAAAAGCCTTGTATCTCCTCTGCCCCAATCTTTTCCAAAGAAGCCGACAGGGCGAAAACCGTTTATGCAGCCATTTTCCACAGAAACAGAACCTCTGCAGAGAGAAATAATCTCAATTCTTAAATCTGAAATATCCAAAATCGGAATATCTAAAAGACTTATTTTTGAATTATTTTTTATTTTTATCCAGTTTGAATTCATCATCTTTTCCTTTAAAACCCTTTTACATTGCCCCAAGAAGAACTTTGTATGCCCCTTGTATAATATCATTCAGACAATCGGGGATATAAACCCCCAAAACAAAGACTATAACAAGCATTACAACCTGCGGCAAATACATGGAAGGAGTAATTTTTTTCCTGTTATCATCAACCATTTCGCGCTTTTCATCGCTCACTTCCCTAAATGTCATTTTAATTACAACGCGCGCCATACCGTAGATTATCACGGTTAACAAAAGCGCAAAGCAAGCACAGAGCATATATTGCCCTTTTGAAATCATCGTTTTTATAATCAAAAATTCGCTTATAAAAAGAATTGATGTCGGAAACGCGCAAATTCCAAGGAAAGACAAAAGCCAGAGCCAGCCCGTCTTTTTATCCGCCTTCATTAAGCCCTTCACGGATTTCACATTTTTGGTTTCATAAATTTCAAGCACATTGCCTGAAGTTAAGAAAAAAGAGGCCTTTGCAAGGGAATGGCCCACAAGATGCAAAATAACAGCCAAGTATCCGACCCCGCCAAGAGCCGTGCCAATCGCCAAAATGCCCATATTTTCAATTGAAGAATAGGCAAGCATTCTTTTATAGTTTTTAATGTGATAGATAAAAACTGCAGTCACAAAAAGGGACAAAAAACCTGCAACAGCAAGCATTACCCTGCCATAAAAAGAATGTTCCGCCGCATTTAAAATATTAAACACCCTTAAAATAACTAAAAATGCTGAATTTAAAAGGGTTGCAGATAAAAGTGCCGAAATCGGGCTCGGAGACTCCGAATGCGCATCCGGAAGCCAGAAATGCACAGGCGCAAGGCCCATTTTAGTTCCAAAGCCAAAAAGAATAAACACAAACGCCAACTTCAGCCAAAGAGGGTCAAAACTCTTTGCTGCCGCCTGCAATTCGGAAAAATTCAGCGAATTCACGTTTCCTGAGGCGATATTCAGAAATATAATCCCAACAAAAGCAAGTGCAATCCCGATTGAGCACATAAAAACATACTTCCAGGCAGCCTCAATTGAATTTTTGGTTCGGTTAAAATAAATCAAATAGGCGCTTGAAAGGGTTGTTGCTTCGACCAAAACCCAAGCTATACCAAGGTCTGTGCAAAGAATGGCGCCGGTCATCGCCCAAACAAAGGCCACAATCATAAGCTGGTAAAGGCAGATATTTTTATTAGCGCAATTAGCATTCAAAACAGGCTTTAAATTGGGTAAATACCTAGAATAGCCTATGTTATAGATAATTACCATTAAAAATACAAACGATAAAATTATCAAAAACACGGAATTTAGAGAATCAAGCGCAAAATACTGTCCGCCCGCCACATTTGCATTTAAATCCCCAAAAGAAGCTCCATATTGGGTTTTGAGGGATTCTTTCCCCACAAAAAAGACCAAATAGCAGGAAGATACAAAATGCAAAATTCCATACAAAAAAAGCATAAAATCATCAAACGCTTTTTTTCTGGTCAAAAGCATCAAAATGCCCGCCGCAACAGGAAAAATCATTAAAAATTTTATAACATTATCAATCATTCCGAATAATCCTTCAACCCTGAAAGATTTGATACTTCAAGGTCTTTAAACTCTTTTTTAATTTCTTTTACAAAAAGCCCTAAAATATAAACGGCAATAAACACATCCAAAAGAACGCCCAAATTCACTAATATCGGCATTTCTTTTGCAACAGACAGAGACATCAAAAATATGCCGTTTTCCATTGTGATAAATTCTATCACGTTTGAAACAATTTTATGTTTGATTGTAATCAGCCAAAGGCTTATTATGACTGTCGCTGCGGCTATTCCAAAATAAATATGGGAAATATTTTTCATAGATGAAATGTAATAATTTGAAGCGAGAAAACAGCCTAAAAGTATCACACTTGAGACCACAAGGCAGTAAAAATGCGGGATATTGGCTTCATCATCCCTGTTTTCATGGGTCTTTTTTAAAATCCTGTATAAAAACCAGGGGATGACAATCGCTTTCACAGCAAGGGTTTCGACTGTTAAAAATGTTAAATCCAAAAGCGGCGCATCATTATGCCCCAAAAAACAGATTAGAAAAAGCAGAATCCCTTGCACCGTAAGCACCCTGATATGGGAGATAATCCTGCTTGTAGAGGCAAGATACAGCATCGTAAGGCCGAATAAAATTATAAACCCATGTTCCATACCGATATTTTCCATTTTTTCTAGCCTCCAAACATCCTTGTGACCGTAAGAGAGAGGATTATAAGCGCAAAAGAGCTCATAACAAAGATAAATTCAAACACATGGGACATTCTAAGCCTTGCAATTGAAGATTCAAGGGTTCCAATGATTATTGAAATTAAAAATATTGTTAATAAATAAAACCCTAAATATTCAAGCGTACCAACGCTTTCAGGGATTATAAGCTTTGCAATCAAAGATGATATTAAAAGCATTTTTAAAGAGGCCGCATAGCTTATCACAGCAAGGTCAAAGGCTGAATTATCAAGTATCATAACCTCATGAATCATGGTCAATTCCAAATGGGTCGCAGGATCATCCACAGGCACTCTGCAACCTTCAATCAAAAGCATCAAAAGAAGTGCAAGCACGGCAAAGATTATAATCAAAACGCCGTAGCTTCCTGCGTTTTCAAGAATTTTAGAAAGGGAATCAAAAGTGAAATTCCCTGTTAGCGCCATAATTGAGGCTGCAGTCATAAAAAATGCCGGCTCCACAATTGAGGTAAAACAGGCCTCACGGCTGGCGCCCATCCCTTCAAAACTTGAGCCTGTGTCCATTGCGCCGATAAGAGCAAAAAACTTTGAAAGCCCCAAAATATATGCAAAAATAATAATCCCCGCCTCAACGTTTATCATGGCACACCCTGTTCCCAAAGGAACAAAAAGAGCCGCAATAATAAGCCCTGCAAGGCTTACAAGGGGAGTCAATTTAAACACAAAAGAGGTTGTTTTGCTTATTACAAAATCTTTTTTAATTAATTTTATAAAATCATAAAGAGGTTGAAAGACAGATGCACCCTTTCTTCCGCCCCAAAAGGCTTTAGTTTTTTTAATCACCCCGGAAATTAAAAAGGGAAGAATTAAAATAATTATTAAATCTGCTAATTTCAATAATATCGCCATTTTTCGCCTCTATCCTATCCAAAAGCTTCCGATAATAACTAAAATCAGGAACACAAGGCCGTATTTTATATAAGTTTGCAGGTTTCCGCCCTGCATTTTTTCAAATTTTGATAAAAACCATTCGTCGAATTTTACCACAGGGCTTAGCAAATAGGCCTCTTCAATGTCCTCAATATGAAGGCTGAAGTGTGCTTCTTTTGGGAAAAGCGCCTTGGGTTTTTTCACGTCGAAAACCTTCTTAAACAAGGGTTTTAGCATTGCAAGAAAAGGGCTAACATAGGAAGAGCCTGTATATTGGGCGTGAGAAAGCGTTTTATTATACCCACAGCCCCACGTGGAGGCGCTTTCGGTTTTTTTGTTCATTTTCTTTTTCAAAAATACAAAAAAGCCGACTGCGATGATAAGCCCAAAGGCTGTAAAACCAATCGTTGACAGGATTGTTAAATGTGGAGAAAGCATATTTGAAAGGGTTTTGGAGATTTCGACATTTTGAAAACCTGCAACGTGGGAATTTTGAAGCACGGAAAACACAGGCAGTATAAGGATTTTGAAGATTAATTTTGGTGCAAGCCCAATAAATAAAGCAATTGAAGCCAAAAGCCCCATCGGAGCAAGCATTGATAAGGGGGCATCATCCTGCACTGCACTTGCTTTTTCACCCCTCGGGTGCCCAAGGAAAATTACGCTAAACGCTTTGGTGAAGCACAATATGGCCATTGTGCCCACAAAAGCCAAAGATGAAAATGCAAAAATTAAAATCAAAAAAGCGAAGAAACTCCCTATTGACAAGCCTTTCAGCATTCCAAAATAAATTAAAAATTCGCTCACAAGCGCGTTAAAAGGCGGAAGCGCACAAATAGCAAGGGATGCCGCCAAAAAGAGCCCTGCGGTCTTTGGCATCTTTTCAACGAGCCCGCCCAAAATTTCCATATCCCTGGTGTGAGTTTTTAAATAAACACAACCGGCCCCAAAAAATAGAAGTAATTTAAAAATTGAGTGATTCAAAATATGGAGAATACATCCTACAAGGCCAAAAAACGCCACCACAGGCTGATTATAGGCACATCCAATCATTGAAACACCAAGCCCTGCGCCGATTATCCCGATATTTTCAATTGAAGAGTAGGCGAGCATTCGCTTTACGTCATTTTGGCCGATTGCATATAAAATTCCGTATAAAAACGTAATAACAGAAATCCCTAAAACCACATAGCAGAGGGCTTTTGAAGGAATTCCGCCCAAGTATAAAATCCTTAAAATCCCGTAAATTCCGGTTTTTATCATCACACCGGACATTATAGCGCTCACATGGCTTGGGGCCGCAGGGTGAGCTTCAGGAAGCCAGTTATGGAAAGGCACAAAGCCCGCTTTCACCCCAAAGCCAATAAAGGCAAGCAAAAAGACCGCATCCCTAAAATGCGGATTGTTTTCTAAAACAGCTGAAAACGCGCTGAAATCATAGCTTCCTGCCTTAATTGACATAAGCGCAAAAGCAATAATTATAAAAATGACCGAAATATGCATAAACACAAGGTATTTCACCCCTGCATCCAAAATTTCTTTCTTTTCATTTTCAAAAATTACCAAAAAGAAGGAAGAAAGGGACATAATTTCCCAGCAAACCAAGAACCCAAGCGCGTTTTGGCAGGTTACAACGGCAAGCATAGAAAGAATTAAAGCCACATAAAAAACAATGTGTGATTTTAGGCTCTTTCCCTTGTCCTTATAGGGTTTCAGATATCCTTTAGCATAAATTAACCCCAGGGGGCCCATAATTAAAATAATAAGAGCAAAAAATGCGCTCAAAGGGTCTAAAACAAAGCTCACAGGGCCAAAAAGCGGGTTAAAATTAAAAGTTTTCACAAACCCGACACTTGAAAAATCTAAAGCGCCGTTAAATAAGGCACCCCCTGAAAGTAAAACCCCAAAAACTTGTGGCAGCAAGGCAATTGCCGTTATTAAAAGTATCAAAATTCCAATAAAATATATCATTATTTTGGCCAAAATCGTTAAAATGCTTCTCTCTCAATGGTTTTTGCCCTATTCGACTTTAGCTAAAAGGGCAAAACACCTTCAATTTTTGCTCTAACAAACTCCAAAGTCAAGTCCCAATCGGTAAAAGCGGTTACGCCAAAAGGGGGCGCAAAAAATTTAAGTTTATATTAAAATTTCTATATATAATTATATAGGTAAAAAATTTATGAGCGAAGAAACCTGCAAAACCTACAAAAAGCACTTGGACCAAGGCATTTACGACATTCAGGATGGCAAATTTGAAAGTGCAATTGAAAATATAAATAAATCCATAGCAGAAAAGAACGATTGGGAAATCCCCTATTTTTACAGGGCTGTGGCCCACCAAACCCTTGAAAATTTCAACGAAGCAATGCTTGATTACACAAAGGCGCTGCAGTTGAACTCCAAAATGACTGATGCTTATTATAACAGGGCACGGATTACACTTTCAAGAAAAGATATTGAAAACCCTGATGTAGAGGGCGCTGTGGAGGATTTAAAGCACGCGCTTGAATTGGATGAAAAGTTTATAGATGCGCTCTATGCAATGGCTGCAGCCCAAAAGAAACTTCAAAACTATTCTGCTGCAATTGAATATCTGGATAAGCTTTTAGAATTAGAGCCGGATGCAATTAACGCAAAAGCCCTAAAAAAGCTCATTTTGCAGAAATATATGTAAATTTCGCTCTAAAAATCAATGTCCAAAGGCACATTTACCCAATCTGCAGATTATTTTCTTTTAACCGGAATGAGGTCATAACCCAAGGTATCAGCAAGGATGCAGGCCTCTTTATATGTAAAACTGTCTCTTGTTAATTTCCCGCACAGAGACTGATATGTATATTTTTTACCGGTTTTGCCC
>CANSKM010000051.1 GCA_947647475.1 uncultured bacterium | reverse complement strand
TAAATCCGGGTTTTTAGGCACAGCCTCGCTGAAAAGCCCTTAATATAAAGGTTTTAGGGCGGAATTGGAACAAAAAGCAGGCGGTATCAATGATTTTGGGCAAATCGGGAACGATAAAGCGGTCAAAATTCAATTGTAGTAAGGGTTTTAAAGAACCTATTCCAACAAATTCCAGAAAATTCTTTTAAAATATTTTTGTGGAAAACTTTGGAAAAGCCCGAAAGACAGCTGTTTTAGAAAATAATACCTCTGAAAACGACAACATAAAGGCAATACAGACAATAAAATACGGTAAAGCGCCGTAAAATAAAGGATTTAAGATATAAAAAGCATTAAAAGGAAATGAGGAAGTATGAATCAGCAGATTGTAACAGCCAAAAAGCAAACAACACAAATAAAAGAGGCACGTCAAAAGGTCGTAAAGCTTAATATCAGCCAGTTTGAGCTTACAAAGATTTTGTATTCAAGCGGGATGCTTGCAAAAATTGACCTCACGCCATCGGCGAAACTCTTTCTGTGGGCGCTTTGCAGCCATTATAACCCGAATAACGATTCGATGTTTCCTTCCCAGCAAACTGTTGCGCAAAAGCTCGGAATTAGCGAAAAATCTGCACAACGGGCGGTTAAGGAGCTTAAAACCCACGGCCTGATTGACTATGAGACCAAACGCGTAAACCACTACACCTTCGGCGCAAAATTTTTTGAATTGGTCAAAATGTCCGGGCTTGGGGGTCAAAATGTCGCTTCAGAAGGGGGTCAAAATGTCCGCCTAACAAATAACCATGAAAAAAGAAATGAACACGGGATTTTTTCTTCTTTTTCTTCAAGGGGCTGGAAACGTAGAGATGAAGCGGCTTACAGCGAAACGCGAGGCGGGAAAATGGTTCCAGGAACCGAAGAAACCCGCAAAATGATTGAAGAGCACGAAAAAATCCGGGAAATGCATTTTAATCCGTATGAGTTCAATCGTGAAGATGCGCTCCAGTGGCTGAATTCAGCGCCACAGTTTTGGCTTGTGCGCTCTAAATTAGCTTATTTTCTGGTACAAAAGTACGGATTTAATGATTTTCAGTACGTTTTAAGAGATTTTGAAGGGGCCCGGCCCGATTTTTCAGACAAATTGACCGGTGAGGGGGCGTAAAGCCCTTCTATGAAAGGCTTTTGGGCGTAGAAGGTTTGTTGGAAAGTGGCGGAAGGTTTTGTAAGATACTGGAAAATGTGATGAGAAGCGGATTTTGACTGTACGGCAAAAGTGGTGGAAAGGCGCGGAAAACAGTTGCTGGAATTTGATAAAATAAAATGTAAAGTATTGTAAAAGTTTTTGGCTCTTAATCAAAAGGAAAAAATCCTGAAAAACCGCTTGGAACGGGCGTTTCCAGCCTTGATGATTAAAAAAAATGTGAGTAATTTTACTCTCTGTACAAAAAAATTTATTTTGGTATAGTAAAAAAAGAAACGGCTGAAAAACTGATGCAGATTGGAATTAAGACACATTATGCGTGAAAACTCCCTCTGCAAGCTGGATTAAACAGGATAGAGGAATTATGAAAGCTGATAGAATTTGGTTTGAAAACGCAAATGCCCTATGGGCAAAGATTTTAAGGCTGTTCAACCCGCTAAAAGCCGCTGTTAAAGGCTATTTTGCGGAAATATTTCTCTGTTTTACCGCTGCCCGGCGGCGAAGCGCAACACTCATTTACTACCTCAATCTGGGGGGTTTTCGCCCCCTTTTTATTTTGAAAACCCGGTCGCGGTGCGCAAATCCGGCTGTACGGAGGGCCTAAATCAGCCGCCGGAGCGTATTTTACGAGGTTGAGAAAGAGGAAAAAATGAAATTGACGATGAAACAGGGGCAAATTTTGGGGCTTGCGGCGCAGGGGCTGAAAGACCGCTCAATCGCAGAAACGATGGGCATTTCGGTGCGCACGGTGCAAAATCATCTTTCAAGGATTTACACCAAAACCCACACTACGGGCCGAATGGAGGCCGCTATGCTTTATGTGACAAAGAAAATTGAAGTGGTGAAAAGGCGCTCACCGCAAGCGAAAAAGCGCAATTTGAGGAAAAGTGTTAAGGAATATTAAGGAGGGCGCGTGAGCAATTTTTATTATAACCTTTGCGGGGGCCTAAACACGCAATTGACGCCAATTATCATGGGTGCGGACTCCAAAAAGATGTACTGGGCGGACGGTTTCAACGTTGAGCCCTTTAAAAACCAAGGCATAGCAAGGCAAAAGGGCAACAAGGTAATTTTAAATCTGGCCGAAAAAATTGAGCCGAAGGAGCCCAAAATCCTTGAGGGGGAAGAAAACCCCTGTGAAGACGGGACGCAAACCGAGTCTGTAAAAGCTTTTGAGGCGGTTGAAACTTCAGCGCGCGCAGAAGGCTTTTCAAGCGCTTTTTCGCCTGTGGCGCTGTATGCATATCCTAAAGGGGCTGAAAACTTCGTTCTGGCGCTTTCTGACGGCCGAATTTTTTACGTTGAGCCCGCAGGCGCGGCCCTTCGCGAGGTGTACGATTTTGACACGGAAATTTCTTCGGTCGATTTTGAATATTTTTTGGACGGGCTTGTGATTTTGCCTAAAACCAAGGCAGGGAGTGCGGTTGAGGGGATTTATTTTAACCTTTCGATGAAGCCTGAAGCAGATGTTTTAAACTTTAAAAACACAGACGGTGAGGCGATTTTAGCGGGTGCAGTCTGCGGATATGCAGGCAGGCTCTGGATTTCAAGCGGTGATACCCTCTTTTATTCAGCTTTGGGCACGTATAACGACTGGACGACAAGTCATGATGCAGGATATATCTCACGTTTCCACTCTTCAACGTCTGAAATCCTTGCTCTAAAGGAGTATGGCGGCTCCCTTGCAATCTATAAGCAGCATGAGGTCTTCCTTTTGACGGGAACGGACCCTGAAACCTTTGCTATTGTTAAGTTTGCGGACAAAGGGGCCGCGGGCCCGGGGTGTGTGCTCACATGCAACAATAAACAGTATTTTTTCAATGACTGCGGGCTTTTCAGCCTGTCGCTTGCGGGCGAATTGAACCAAATTGTGATGGGGCAAAACCGCGCGCAAAACATCGCGAAAATGTTTGAAAAGCTTGACTGCGAGCGGCTTTCTGCCACCAAGGTTTTGGCGCTTGAAATTAAAAATCAGATTTGGATTTTCCCGCCAATTCAAGGTGAGACGGGCAAAAAGGAGGTCTGGATTTATGATTTCTCACTTGAGGCCTGGTTTACAAGGGTTATTCCCTATGAAATCACAGCTGCTGCAATGGTTTCGAGGGAAATTTTAACGGCAACCCCGGAGGAGGGCGGCAAAATTTTTATGGAAAATACGGGCGGGACATTCAGCGGAAAGGCAATAGAATTCGGCATTTCGACCCCATTTTTCCATTTTTCGAGGCCCACGGACAAAAAAATCGTCGAAGAGTTCGAAATCATCTGTGACGGCGGGTTTGAGAACAATTTTGAATTTTTTGTGAGCACGGATTATTCGGCTGAAAACGTCACCAGGCCTGAGAATGTACGGCAAATATCGCCTAATGTCCTTGCGTGGTATGATGATACGGGGGCCATGGGTTCTTCAACCTGGGCGGGGAGTGACGTTCAGGGGTATCAGGGTGGCGGAATATGGGCGGACACTATTCAAGAGGGGATTAAGCTTGATATCTTTGAGGCCAATAAGTCTGTACAGCTTCACTTTCAGGGGACACGACCGGGTCAAGACCTTGCGATTATTGGCTTTGAGTTCAAAGGAATAATTTATGAAGATGTGTAAAGAGGAAAATTTTGATGCGGATTTTGCGAAAAATGGTGCTTATTTAGGAGCATTGCCTCAAAAAAATTCGGAAAATAGTGCTTATTTAGCACCACCAGGGAAAAATCCCAAGACGAGGGAGGAGGAAAAATTCATTATAGAATATGGCGAAAGCCTTGCGGAAGGGGACTTGAGGCCTGTTTTGCTGGAAAATTACAATGGTGATAAATAAGCACTATCGGATGTAAGTCCTTGCGGATTGGTGCTTTTGGTCTATAACTTCAACCGGCGTGCTCTAAATCCTGAAATGGAGAGGGTTTTGGTTGAAGGGACCGTTAAAGAGGCTCGTGCACCGGAGGCAGACCATATCGCACAGGGGTCAAAGACGGGACCGTGTCCCTGAGGCCAAAACCCTTGGAATGTAAGGTTTCAAGGGTTGAACAACTTGAAAAACCGCGTAATATCTTCCTGGATTGCTTCGTCGCTGCCGCTTCCCTCGCAATGACGGTGCTCACCGGATGAAAACCCGACCCCGCAAGGGTTTTAGCGAAATGAAAGGAAAAAGAAATGTCAACATTTTTTGAAATTTTTAATAAAGTTCTTTTGGAGCTGAATTACCGCACGGTGACAGCGTTTGAGGATATTTATAAAAGCGAACACATAAAAATCCTCGATGCCATAAACCGCGTCAATGAGGAGGTTTTGAGCACTTACGAGTGGCCCTTTCTTTTAAGAAGCGAAATATTAACCCCCAAAAACCAAAGCGGGGCGGGCGATTTGGGGCAAGCAGGGGGCAATATAAGCACTGCAACAAATATGGTAGTATACTCTACAGGCACCACAACAAATAGCAGACTATACAATATAAGCACTACAAATGCCCAAAACCCCGCTTCCGGTGCGGAAAATTCCGAAGCAGGGGGCAATATAAGCACTGCAACAGATAACATACTGTGCTCTACAGGCACCACAACAAACAGTGCACTATCCCAAATAAGCACCATTTCGCCCGCCCCCGGAAATAAAAGCTGTAGCCCCCTCTCCCCTTGCGTTGAAGGGATTGTAAAATCTGTATATCAAGGAAACACAAGGCTTTTATACTTCCAAAACCTTGAAGAAGCCCTTCAAAAGGGCTTGCCCGCAAATTCCTATACGCTTTCAAACACAGGAAACAATGGGGTTGAAATCTTTGTAAACAGTGTAAAAGCTCCGTTTAAAGGGCCTAATCCCCCCACACGAAAGGCGAATACCCCGCTTCAGACTGCCGATACTCCAATACAAAGCACAAATACCCCGTCTCAAACGCCTAATAGCGAGACACAAGGCGAAAATACAGAAACTAAAACCCTAAAACCCCAAAGCGGCGGGTATATTACCGTTTACTATTACCCAAAATATACTTCCCTTGGGGCAGACGGGCAATTTAAAACCAAAATGGACTCCGGAGACGATGTTTCAATCCTCCCAATGCCCTATGCTGAGCACATTTTGCTCTATGGCACATGCCTTAAAGTCAAGGCTAATCCTGCTTATCCGAAGTTCGGTTTCTGGAACACAATGTACATCCAGGCTTTGGCGAATTTGCGAAAAAAAAGTACGTCCGCAGCGGAGGACGCACCTTTTGTGAAAATAGTCTAAAACCCAATGTTTAAAGGGCTTTAGGCTGGTTTAAATATTGAATTAAGTTGAACGCGAAGGTCAAAAGGAAGCTCAGAAGCAGGATTATGGTCAAACCCTTTTGAAAATCCGCGAAAACAGTAGCTTTTTTGCGCCTTTTGGCTTCCTGAAATTCCACAAACTCTTTATTATAAGGCCTTTCGGGCAACTTAGTTTCAAGATATTCCAAAACTTTTGAATATTTAATCTTAATCCAAAACTGGTAAGAGTCAATATTCAACCACCATAGCACCGACACGACCATCCCAAACGCAGATGTGAGAAGGACAGGCTCGTATGCGGGGGTCAAAGACACAAACAGATAGCACACAAACAGCAACACGAAAGAAACGACCATATAAAAACGGTTCGTTTGAAAATTTCGGTCGATATATTTCTCTTTAGCCGCGCTATAAGCTTGATACTGGCCCAAAATCAATTCTTTATCGTCCATCGTAAACTCCTTTAAAATGCGAATTTATTATACAAAATTTTCGGGAATATTTCAATATGTTAACAATTAATTTTTTGAATTTAGATGCTAAAGGCCTTGCGGAGCTTGACTTTTCGACCTTTCAGCAGATTTTTGATTTGATGCTTCGAAATCGTCACAAACTTTTTGACGATGAATATTTTTCAAGCGAAATCCCTTATATACAGCGGGTTTACGAGATTATACTCCGACATTCGCCTTTCTTTTGGCTGTTTATGGACACTAAGACGGGTGAATTCCTTGGCTTTTGCTACCTTTACGACATTGTGAGGTTCAAAGGCCGCATGTTCGCTGCCTGTGCGACGATTTGTTTTAAAAAAGAGGCCTGGGGAATTAAAGCGCACATTGCGGCCAAAAGGCTCTTGCACCACCTGTTTAACGACCTTCATCTCTTTAAAATCAAGGCAGAGTGCTACTCTGACAATTTATATATGCCCAATTTCCTTAAAAAACTTGGCTTTGAGCACGAAGCAACTCTGAAATACGAGACTATTGTTCAAAAGAAGCCGAAAAATATCGAAATTTGGAGCGTTTTTAATCTTGAGCTATATCAGCGGGAAGAGTGTTCCTGTCTGGATTTCAGGCCAAAAGGGGAGGGGTCTTCAGCCCCGGGCGACCCTAAATGTTAATTTTTGTAAAGAAAGGAAAAATTTTTATGACACAAGACGGAAATTCAAACTACGAGGCCTTTAAAGGCGAAATTTGGAGCCAAAAAATCAACTCGGGGCTCGACAAAAGCTGTGCGATGTTACAGTGCGTAAACCGCGACTACCAGGCGGATGCAGACAAAGGGGCGGCCAAAATCAACATTATTACGCCACTTTCCGTGACTACGGGCCCGTACACAGGTTCTATCGACAGCTACGGCGCCGCTCCGAGCAAAAAAACACAGCTGGAACTCAACCAGAGCGTGTATTTCGGCTTCAGCGTACCTGATATCGACCAGGCGCAAAGCAACGTCAGCATTATGGATGCGATTGTTTCAAAGGCTAAAAACGCCGTGGAGCAAGCGATTGACAGCTATATCTTTGGCTTGAGCGCGAATGCCCCGTCAGACAACGTTATCGGCGCTTCTGATGCCGTTGCACTTACTCCCGAGAACGTTTACACGAATTTTGTAAAACTTGCAAAAACCTTGAAAACAACGGGCGCAATTTCGGCCGAAAAGAAGGGCTGGGTTGTGATTCACCCTGATGTAGAAGAGCTTTTATTGCTCTCTTCAGAGTTCACTTCTGCCGCAAACCTTGGCGACAAAACGCTTTCAGGCGGTGCAATCGGTAAAATCGCTGGGCTTGACGTGTTTGTAAGCTCAAATGTTGGCAAAAACGCAGACGGCTACACGGTTTTAGCGGGCACAAAAGAGGCAATCACTTACGCATCGCAAATCAAGAAAATTGAAACCCTGAGGGCGCAATCCTCCTTCGATTCAATCGTTCGCGGGCTGTATACCTTTGGGGCGCTTGCGATTAACCCTGATGCAATGGCTGTAATCAAGGCTACAGTTGGATAAAAGGGGTAGAAAGGAAAATTCGATGAACAATTTTTTAAATAATCCTAATGCCGTCCAAAAGGCGCTCCTTGCGGGGCTTTTGGGGCAATTAGTGACCGGTTTTCAGGGGGGCAGTTTCGCCTCCCAGGCTGGAAATGGTGCTTATTTATCACCCTATCAGGGGCTAAATGGCGCGCAAAATCAGGCTTTTTTAGGTATGCAGGCCGGGGGTAATGGTGCTTCTGAAGCACTATCAAAGGCACCGGAAGCACTGGCGGCGCTATTAGGGCCGAAAAATGGTGCTTATTTGGGAGCATTGTTTCAAAATGTTACGGAAAATGGTGCTTCAGAAGCACTACCCGCTTTGAAAAATGGTGCTTATAATGCATACTTTGAAGCGGAGCGCGGGGGAAATTCGGGGCAAAACGCCCGCCACAGGTGCAATTTAAACCTTGAAGAGCACCAAAAGTACGCTGACGCGCTGGTTTCTGCCGGAATTATCGACAAACCCACGGGAGAATCGATTAAACAGAAAATGGCAGCTGTATTTAAGGCAGAGAGCGGCTCTTCGGCGGTCGGCGGGCCCTATATGCCCCAAGGGGAGGCGGATTTAGCCGATTTTTCAAAGAGCGAATTCCTGAAGGCCAGGGAATGCCTGCTTCAATACCTTGAAAACCTTGATGTGGAGTTCACTTCGGGCGATTTAGCGAAAATTGAAGAAGTGGTGCTGGAGCTTGAAAAAGCTGCCATAGCAAGGAATTCAGGGGGTTCGGGTTCTTTGGGAAACCTTGGCGGGGCTGAAAACCCTGTTATAAGCGCACAAATGGCAAATGAGGCGGCAAAAGAGCGTCTTATGAGCTCATCTTTGGGTTCGCGCGGGGCAAAAGGCTTGCCGCAGAAGCTTTTTACAAGGGACGAAATTTCGAAAATGAGCACGGCGGAATTCATCAAAAACGAGCCGCAGATTAACTATCAGCTCCAGAATGGGCTTCTATAGCCCTTCTGGGGCCCCACCCCACCCTTTTAACATCTTTAAACCTTTGTGGGGCGGTTTTTCATTCGGTGAGCAGCGTCATTGCGAGGTAAGCGGCGGCGGCGAAGCAATCCGGGAAGATATTACGCGGCCTTTCAAGGCGTTCAATCTTCCAAACCCACTCTATATAAGGATTTAAGGCCCATCGATTGAAATCCTGACGGAACCGTGCGCTCAAGCCTCCTAAATCTCTTCCCACACCCTTCCTGGATGCCCGAAAAGCCCGCCTGCCATGGAAAAATGACCTATGGCCCCATGTGCTTTAAAAAACCCCCTCTTACATAATATACATTATCATAACCTTACTTTTAGATATATTTCGGGCCTAAAACCTGCATAAAAACGCCTTTCAACATGGCGCCTCTGAAAATTTTCACCCAAAAATACGCTAAATTTTAGCAAAAACTATCCCAAATAAGCACTATAAAATCTGAGTTTTACTTCTTTCTGTGCTAAAAATATTCCAAAATAGAGTATAAAACCCGACCTCACAAGGATTTAAGGCAGATTTTGGAGCGCAGAAGGTTTGAAATAAGAACACTGTTGCGAAGCACTGCGTGCCAGGCTCTCATAGAGTTCAAGATGTGCAACAGACCGCCCTGTGTTCGTTTCAAAGCTTTGGAGCGAGAAAATCGACTGTACAAAAGGCGTTAAGAGGGTTTTTATCTGTCCAATCCTTAAAATCCTTTCATTCCAAGGGTTTTGGCCTCAGGGACACGGTCCCGTCTTTGAGAGGCTTCCAAGACCCTAATAGTCCCTGCACGAGCCTCTTTAACGGTCCCTTCAACCAAAACCCTCTCC
>CANSKM010000050.1 GCA_947647475.1 uncultured bacterium | reverse complement strand
CATCGTTCCTATCGTAATATATTTTTCAGACAAAGCAGGCCTTGTGGATGTCCCAAACGAAAGAAAAATCCACCACGGCAAGATTTCACGCCTTGGCGGAGTTGCAATTTGGATATCCATTATGCTTACATTCCTGTCTTTGGTGCTTTTAAGCCGATACCCAAACGGCCAGGGGCTTTCAGGAATTATCGCAGGCGGCTCTTTAATGTTTCTTTTAGGCCTTATTGATGATATCTACTGCCTTAACGCCAAATTTAAACTTTTTATTCAAATTGCAATCGCAACGGTTGTAATCCTTTTGGGCGTTAGAATTGAGAGCATCTATACCCCCTTTTCAAACCCGATTGAGCTCGGCTTCTGGTCATACCCGATTACTCTCCTTTGGATAGTTGGAATTTCAAATGCAATCAATTTCATAGACGGCATAGACGGCCTCGCAGGAAGCGTTGTCACCATAAGCTCCTTTGCAATAGGAATTATTTCAATGGTGGTATCGCCCGCCTCTCCTATCTCTGCGCTCGTTGCATTCATCCTTTTGGGCGCTATGCTTGCGTTTTTAACCTATAACTACAACCCCGCCAAAATTTTTATGGGCGATTCAGGCGCACTTTATGCGGGCTTTTTGCTTGCAACCCTTTCAATCACAGGCGTTGCAAAAACTTCAGGACACCTGATGTATCTGCCTTTGCTCATTTTGGCCGTGCCGATGCTTGATGTTGCCTATTCAAGCATAAGAAGGATTATGAAGGGCCAAAGCCCATTTGTGGCTGATTCAGAGCACATTCACCACAAATTGCTCCATGCAGGCCTTTCGCAGGATGTTGCGGTTTTGATTTTAGCCTCAATCTCTTTTGCCTGCGCCATCAGCGCGATTTTAATCGCAGGGTCTTTAAGCAAATATTACATCTTTGCAATCGTTGTAATAATAATACTTTTCATCCTAAACATCGTCTCAAAGTCAATAAAGAAAAAGGCATAAGCATATCTGCCTTGCATCCTCGTATCAATTAATAAATACTAAATCCTGAAATGGAGAGGATTCATTGGTTGAACACATAAGGAAAGGGGCGCGAAGGTTACAAAACGCGCCCCGAAAAGTTGTTCATCTAAAATCTTGTTGTCTATACGTCAGGATTTTCACGTCATTGCGAGGGAAGCGACAGCGACAAAGCAATCCAGGAGCCAACGCCGCTGAAAACTGTAAACCAAAAACCATGCATCACCACATTTTTCTGAATTGCCGCGCTGATATATAGTCTTGGCGGTCGCTTGCAATAACGTTTGTTCATTAATTGCCTGAATCAAAGTCACTTTTCCTACTCCAGCTTGTCCCAATAAATGCAGACATAGCCGCCCTGCCCTGCGCCGCCTCTGCCCGGGTTCTTGCCGACATACCAGGCTCCTCCGCCCCCGCCGGCACCCGCTTTACCGTATTTTGGCGTGGCCTCAACTATGCCGTCTTTTGTTGGCGGTGTCACATCGCCGCCTCCAAAACCCTCGCCGTTCAAGGCATCCTGGTTTGGCTCCGTTATGTCGTTGTTCTCATCTGGCTGCACTGTTGCGCAAACACCGCTTTCCGTGTAAATGCCGCCGCACTTGCCTTTTTCGCCTGTGCCGCCGGTGCCGCCTCTGCCGCCAGCACTTCTAACGTATTCTTTATAGTTTGCAGGGTCGCCCGCCCCGCCCTGTTTACCTGCAAGGCCTGTTGCCTGTCTGAAATTCCCTTGGCTAAAGAGTCTTGTGAAAATGTTTCCTGTGTCATCATAAGTTCCCGCTTCGCCCCCAAGACCGCCTGCCGTTGAGCTGCCAAGTTCTCCGCCTTTTCCGCCCATAATTCTATAGGTTACATTTGGCGCGTTTGAACAAGTAACGCTTGAATCCCCGCCATCATAGCCTTTTACGCCCGCAGCACCCCCTGCCCCGCCATATCCGACTTTGATTTCGCAGGTTGCCGTTTTTCCGACACTTATGTTATTAACATGGGCAACATACCCTCCGCCGCCTCCGCCGCCGCCTTGGGCTGCAAATTTTTTCTTGTAGTTTATTTTAATGTAGCCGGGTGCGCCGTTTCCGCCTTTACCAAAAGCAAGTACTGCGGAAGAGCCGTAGCCTGTTTTTGTGGCTGAACCTCCGCCTCCGCCTGCGCCGTAGTTTGTGCTTGAAGCGCTAACCCCGTCTTTAACCGCAGTTCCGCCCGCTTGAGTTGTGTTTAATATGCTCGCAGCACCTTTTCCGCCTGCTGTAGGGTTGCTTGTTGAAGCACCGCCTGCACCTCCGGCCTTTCCTTTCAATGTGCAGTCAAACTCTGTTTTTACCCCTGCGGAATCTACCGTGTAATCTATTGCATAGCAACCTTTTGCGGCAGATGTTTCGGCCCCTGCAAAGCCCCAGCCTGTCGTTGCGGAATCCGTTTTGGTTGCATCAGCGCCCCCTCCGCCTTTTCCTCCAGAAACGCAGAGTTTATATTTATATGCGCGCGATGCGTTTTTTACGATAATGCAGCTGTCTCCGCCGTCATCGCCGTTTCCTGCTTTTTGGTTTTTGGAAGCACTTGCAGCGCCGCCGCCTCCGCCTGTGCCTCGGCTGAATTCAAGCCACCCGCCGGCGTTTTCTTTGACTCTTTTTCTAAAGATATTTAGAATATTTGAGTCGAAATTGCTGTCTGAAATCCCCGGGGCTCCGCCTCCGCCGCCCCCTGAGAGAGAATAGAAGCTTTCACCCGTGACATTTGCAGAGTCATTATATACACAATAAGTCTGTCTTGAGCCTGTATTTGCTGTGTCATAGCCTTGCGCCCACGTCGAACCTGTGAGTTGATAGAAATAGTAATTTGTGTAATACGCAGAACAAGAAGTAGTTACAGTTGAAGCACAGGTGTCAGCACTCACTGTAGTACAACTGCCAGTACAGAGCACACTCCAATCACCACTGTACGCGGATACATAACAAAGATAATTTGGAGTACAATATGGAAATGGACCACTTTGTCCTGAGTTTGATCTACAGTTAGTAACTGTTACATAATCTCCACTGCTATTTTCGTGACACCTTCTGCAACCGTTACAAACAAGTCCTGCTTGATTTTTCCCATAACTACTCCCGCTACAACATGCCGAGCTTGAACTTTGTCCTGTTTTATATGTTCCATTGTTGTAACAATTGTAACTTTCGTTCGCAGAGCATGCTCCTTGGCCGCTTGTTTTGCTCCAAACCGTCTGCCCGCTTGTGATTCCAAGGGTGGACCAGAGCGAATTGGTCCCCCACTTTGCAAGTTGGGCAGTTGTCGGCAATTGCCAATTGTTACCTAACTTAACATTTGCACATGCATTTGTTGCATTTGTTAAGTTTTTTGAACCTAAATTATTTGAAACACAAACTTTATTCTCTGAATCGTAAACAGCGCCCATACACTCGCATTTGGCATCTGAAGGGGCGCCAGTACAAGTGGCAGAGCTAAATATGGCGGCACCGCCTCCGCCTCCAGCGCCCCCGCCTATCATAGAGGCGATTTCAAGTTCATCCATTTCAGGCTCGATTTTCAATTCGCCCGTACCGTCGTAACTGTGGCTTGTTTCGTTCGGGATTGTGGCGCCTGCACCCCCGCCGCCGCCTGATGCGAGGATGAAATTAATGTTCCAGGCATCATCAACGGGATAGGGCTCAGGAAGAACTTTATAGCTGGTGCCGTCCCCTGCAGGCTGAAGCTCCGGGCTGTCGTAGTCCCAACATTTAAAGACAGCGGGCGCATGGCCGCCTCCTGAGATACCGTTTATGTTTATATTTTCGCCCATTTTCTTTGTCATAACGGGTGCAAGAGCGGCAAGCAACAGGGAGGCAACAAGAAGGGCCATGAGCATTTCCACAAGAGAGAAGGCGGCATGGGGTGATGTTGGGTTAAAACCCAACCTACGAGGTGCACGTTGGTTGAGACCCTGAATCAAGTTCAGGGTGACGGTTGCACGTTGGTTGACTGCTTTTTTCATTGGTTGAGCAGCTGTCATTGCGAGGGAAACGACAGTGACGAAGCAATCCAGGAAGGTTTTACGGAATCCATGAGAACTTTTTAAATTAACACTTTCAGCGTTATATTTTACTGGATTGCCGCGGTACGCTGACGCTACCCTCGCAATGACGGTGTCCATTGAATGGCCTTCAGCGCTCGCAATAACATTGCCCACTGATTGAACTTCAGCAAAGTTTTCACAATGACAGGTGGGTATTACCCGGGAAGTCAATTGTTTTTTTATAAATTTTGTCATATTTTTTTCTCCTTCGCTATTATCTTATTACATTTTTTAAATCATGTAAAGTCATGTGTATTAAGAATTATAGCCATATTTTGTAGAAAATATTCGACAGATAAAAGATTACTTGCATTCTAAAATTTTTATATGGGCATTAAGGCATTGCAGAACGAAATAGGCAGACGGTTAAAGCATTTAAGACTTGAAAAGGAGCTTTCCCAAGAAGCGGTCGCCTTCGAAGTTGAAATTTCAAGAGACCACCTTTCAAACATCGAAAACGGCAAACATTCAATAAACATCAAAACGCTTTACAAACTTGCTGAATTTTTCGGGGTGGATATGAAATATTTTTTTTGATTGTTTCCCTTTAGCGAAGGTAATTTCTGGATTGCTTCGGCTGCTGTCGCTTTACCTTGCAATGACGGGTGATAAATCATCACGTTTCAGCAACATCCTTACAATGATATAGAGAGAGACTTCAAGCGAAAGTCCTTGCCTTAGAGTATTTTTATGTGAGAATAGAATGTAGATAAGTACTATTCAAATTTAGAAAAGGAAAATAACAATGGCAAGAAAAACTCCTTTGGAAAAGATAAGGAACATTGGTATTGCTGCCCACATCGACGCCGGCAAAACCACTACCACAGAACGTATCTTGTTCTATACAGGTAAAACCCATAAAATCGGCGAAGTGCACGACGGTGCTGCCGTAACAGACTTTATGGACCAGGAAAGAGAAAGAGGTATCACAATCCAATCAGCCGCAGTTACTGCTGAATGGAAAGGACACCAGATTAACGTAATCGACACCCCCGGGCACGTTGACTTTACAATTGAAGTTGAACGTTCTTTAAGGGTATTGGACGGCGTTGTTGCTGTTTTCTGTGCGGTTGGCGGTGTTCAATCACAGTCTGAAACCGTTTGGAGACAGGCAAACAGATACGAAGTTCCGCGTATGGTTTTCGTTAACAAAATGGACAGAACCGGTGCAGATTTCTATCGTGTAGTTGACCAAATCAAAAACAGATTGGGCGCTCCTGCATTTCCTATCAGACTTCCAATCGGTGCAGAAGATAAATTTACAGGTTTAATCGACCTTTTCACAATGAAGGCTGAAATTTATACAAACGACCTTGGTACAGACATTAAAGAAGAAGACATCCCTGCAGATATGCTTGAAGAAGCTAAAAAATACAGAGATGAGCTTGTTGAAGCAATCGCTGCAGAAGATGATGCTTTAATGGAAAAATTCTTTGAAGACCCTGAATCTATCACGGTTGAAGAACTCAAAGCAGGATTAAGAAAAGCGGTTTGCAACAACAAAATCGTTCCTGTAACCTGCGGTACAGCATTTAAAAACAAAGGTGTTCAATTATTATTGGATTCAATTGTTGAATTAATGCCTTCACCATTGGATGTTAAAGCTATTGAAGGTGAACTCGAAGACGGAACAAAGACAGAACGCCACTCTTCAGACGACGAACCTTTCGCAGCACTTGCATTCAAAGTTATGACAGACCCGTTTGTTGGCCGTTTAACATTTATGAGAGTTTATTCAGGAAAATTAACCTCAGGTTCTTATGTATTAAACTCTACAAGCGGCAAAAAAGAACGTATTTCAAGATTAGTTCAAATGTATGCTGATCAAAGAAACGAAATTTCAGAAGTTTGCGCAGGGGACATTTGCGCGGCTGTTGGTTTGAAAGACACAACAACAGGGGATACACTTTGCGATGAAAAATCTCCGATTGTATTAGAAAGAATGAGCTTCCCGACACCTGTAATTTCAGTTGCAATTGAACCAAAAACAAAAGCTGACCAGGATAAAATGGGTATCGCCCTTCAAAAACTTGCTGAAGAAGATCCTTCATTCCAAGTTAAAACAGACACAGAAACCGGACAAACAATCATTTCCGGTATGGGTGAGCTTCACCTTGATATCATCGTTGACCGTATGCTTCGTGAATTTAAAGTTGAAGCAAACGTTGGTAAACCGCAGGTTGCTTACCGTGAAACAATCAGAGGAAATGCTGATCAAGATTCTAAATTCATCCGTCAGTCAGGTGGTAAAGGTCAATACGGTCACGTTAAAATCAGAATTGCTCCGGCTGAAGAAAACGCAGGATTTGTGTTTGAAAACAAAATTGTCGGTGGTGCAATTCCGAAAGAATACATCGAACCTGCAAGAAAAGGTATGGAAGAAGCCCTTGAAGGCGGCATCTTAGCAGGATTCCCGATGATTGACGTTAAGGTTGAACTTTACGACGGTTCATTCCACGAAGTTGACTCTTCTGAAATGGCATTTAAAATCGCAGGTTCTATGGCAATTAAAGACGGCTGCAAAAAGGCAAGACCGGTTATCCTTGAACCTATGATGAAGGTTGAAATTGAAATTCCTGATGAATTCACAGGTACAATCATCGGTGATATTTCAAGAAGAAGAGGCCGTATCGAAGGCCAAGAACCGCAAGGAAACACAGGAAACGTTATCGTTCGTGCGGTTGTTCCGTTGGCTAATATGTTCGGTTATGCAACAGACCTACGTTCTAATACGCAAGGCCGCGGCACATTCTCTATGGAATTTGCAAAATATGAACAGGTTCCATCAAACGTTGAATCTGAAATCATTGCAAAAGCAGGCGCTAACGCATAGTTTAAAACCTGCGATATAAATATTAAAAGAGGCACAAATTCACAATGTGCCTCTTTTATTTTAAACCATAACCTTATTGCCAAAGAATATTATAATCTTTGGGATGCATTTTGCTTTTTAACCCGTTTTGACCTTATTTTAAACGGCCATTTACCGCTTTTTGGGGTTGAAGCTTGCAACTATACTGCTTCAGGAATGAATTCTTCGTTTGAAGTGAATATTTTACCAATGAATTCAACAAAATCTCCTAAAGAGCCTTTGATGTCAACCATTGCATCTTTAAATTCGTCGATGCTCCCTCTCATATCGCTGATGCTGTCTTTGATAGCATCTGTGGTAACTTTTTTTAATGATTGGCGGTCGATATGATCAAACGCCAATTCAACAGGGTCTTTTGCCTGTTTAAATATTGTTCTTATATTTCTTTCGTCAATTGCATTTAAAGTTTCGAGAAGGCCTTCTGTGTTTAAACGTTCATATGTTCCGTTTGAAGCGCCTGTTCTTTTTAATGGCATATATTTTCCGTTTCCGCCTCTGTTGTTTTGTGAGCTTGTTGCTGCCATTATCGTCATTTGTTAGTTCCTCTTTGAATATCTCTTATATATCTCGTACTTATATAAAAAATATATACAAAGAAAAATTGCCTGTTTGCTGTTTTATTGTTAAGTTTTTGTTACAATTAATGTTTCTTCAGCCTGAAAACGTTGTGGAATAAGGATTTTCACAATTAACAATTATTACAAAAAGAAAACATTTTTGATAAATTCAACAATTGCGCTTTGAAAAAATACGGTAATAAGACCTGCCAATACAAGTGCAGGGCCAAAGGGCAGATATAGAAAATTGTTTGTTTCTTTTTTATTTTGCATATCGGCTAAAATCGTGCAAAGCGCCCAAAGAAGCATCGCACAAACCAAAAGAAGCAAAATTAAAATTAAAGGAAAAATATTATATACGCCAAATTCTCTGAAAGCCCACACCAAAACAACGCAAAAAACAAGTACAATATATGCCACAGCGCTTTTATATGCCTTTTCTTTAATTGCCTTATAAAAAAGCATCGGCAAAGTTAAAACAGCTTGAAGAATGATGCTCATAAAGATTATTACAAAAAGCATTTTCCAGCCAAAAAACGCACCAATACCCATGGCAATTAACGTATCCCCTTCGCCAAAAGCACGCGTTCCGGCAAAAAGATACCCAATACGCGCTATGGCTTCAAAGAAAAGTGCTCCGACAAGGATTCCGAGGATGCTTTGCACAAAGCCAACTTCGCCAAAAGGGCAAAGGTTGTATATAAGCCCAAGTGCAATAATAACGTATGTATGCGCATCAATTACAACACTTTCCTTAAAATCTGTTATTGCAATTACAAGGAAAAGAGAAATTAAAACACACAAAAAAAGCGTCTTTGCCGTATAGCCGAATGTTAAAAAGCAAAAAAGGTAAAGAGCCGCATTTAAAAATTCAACAATGGGATATTGAAGCGAAATATGCTCTTTACAAAATTGGCACTTACCTCCAAGGAAGCAATATGAAACAATCGGAATATTTGTGTACCAATTTAATTTATTGTTACATTTTGGGCATTTTGAAGGCGGGAAAACAATACTTTCGCCGGAAAGCCCGCGAAGCGCCACAACGTTCAAAAAACTTCCGATGCAGGCACCTGTAATAAATATAAAAATTGCGATGAGCGTATTCAAATCAATCATAGTGCGTTACGCCTTTTTTTGTGATGACTTCAAAAAGTTTGTTTAAAGATTTCTTGAGCTTCCTTGAAACCTGCATTTGAGAAATGTTTAATTTTTCTGAAATTTCCCTTTGATTTAACCCTTCAAAGAAATTCATGGTAATAATCTGCCTGTCTTCTTCAGAAAGTTTTTTAATTGCATCCTCTAAAATCATTTTGTTTTCAAAGGCATTTGCGTGGTTTCTGTCTTTTTCATCGGCAATTTTATCCATTAAGGGTGTTTGGCCGTTTTCCTCAGAACCTATAATTTGGTCAATTGAAACAGTTGTCGTTCTGCGTTCAAGCTCAATTACTTCTTCAATTTTTTTAGCAGGCATTTGTAAAGCCTGTGCAATCTGCTCATCTGTCGGCTGGCAGCCAAGCCTTTCTGTTAATTCAAGAGTTAATTTGTGCACACGGTAAGACAATTCTTTAATTTCTCTTGGCGCCCTTATGATTGTTGTTTTGTCTCTTAAATAATGTCTGATTTCCCCTGTGATTAAATATGTGGCGTAGGTTTTAAAATTTGAGCTTATGTCTGATTTGAATAAATCAATCGCCTTTATAAGGCCCATAGAGCCAACCTGTGTAATATCTTCAACAGGGTCAGTGGAACGCCTTGCAAAACCGCGCGCGACTTTTTTTACAAGCGGCATATAAGCAAGCAC
>CANSKM010000049.1 GCA_947647475.1 uncultured bacterium | reverse complement strand
ATTGCTGCGCCAGATCCTAAATCTGGTGCGTCTACCAATTTCGCCACGCGCCCATTTATATTCAATTGTCAAATCTTTGTTTTTCGGGCGAAATTAGCTCTACCATATCGTATGCGTCGCACTCTGTGCAACTAGGCCACGCGCCCATTTATATTCAATTGCTACAAAAAATAATTTAACCCAAAGATTCGCAGACGTCAAGTGTAACACAAAGAAAACATTTCTTGACATCCGTTTTTTTCTGTTGTGTAATATATTTACGCCACCTTTTTAAGTAATGTAATTAAAAGGATTCAAAATGACAATCAATCTTAAAAACAAACAGGAATTAATTAAAAAATTCGGTAAAAATAGCAAGGATTCAGGCTCTGTTGAAGTTCAGGTTGCAATGCTTTCACAAAAAATTGCAGAATTAACCGAGCACTTAAAATCAAATGCTAAAGACTTCCAGGCAAAAAGAGGTCTTTTAATGATGGTTGGTAAAAGAAAAAGAATGCTTGCATACCTCAAGGAAGTAAACCTTGAAGCATACAGAAAGTTAATCAAAGACCTTAATTTAAGAGGTTAATAACCTGTTTTTAAACTGTTAAAAGCACCTCAATTCAAACGAGGTGCTTTTTTAAACCCGATCAAACCACAAAAAAGCAGACGCAATAAGCTTTTTAGATTAAAAACCGGGTGCAGCCCTTTAAAAAGGAGGAAAAATGAGAATTTTAACAATCGGAAATTCTAAAAGCATCGAAATTTTGACAAATTTTCTTGCTCAAAACAAAGATTTTCTCGTTTTTACAACATTTGAAAATACGGATGCAAATTTTGTCGATATTCACCCCGAAAACATCGATGAATTAAAGGATTTCGCCCTTGCAAACGAAATAAATTTAACAATTGCAGCAGGCGACACCCTCCCTGATATTGACTATTTAAGGGTTTTTGGCGAAAATAATCTTGCAATTTTGACACCGGATAAAGAAGCCCAAAAAATCGCTTCCTCAAAGTCTTTCGGGAAAAAATTCATCTATAAAAATAAAATCAAAACCCCGAGATTTGCCTTTTTTGAAAAACCAAACCTTGCAATTGAATATGTAAAATCTGCCCAATATCCGCTTGTAATAAAGCCTGACGGCCATTCAGACACAGAAACCGCATATATAGCAGAAACTTTTTCTGCCGCAAAAAAACAGGTTGAAAAGCTTTTTCTGAGGGGCAATTCCAAGGTTTTAGCCGAAGATTATATCTATGGAAAAGAGGTTTCGATTTATGTTTTATCAGATGGCTTTAACCCAATAATCATAGGCGCTTTGGCCAATTTTCAAAATGAAATTTCAATTCTTAACCCCTCATTTTTAACAAAAGAATTGGAAGAAAAAATTTATAACGAAATAATTTTCCCGACAATTTCAAGCCTGGCAAGGGAAGAGAGCGAATATACCGGGATTTTGGGGTTTGATTTAATTATCACTCCAAGGGCCGAAAACGCCACAGGAAGCGAGATTTACCTTGTTGAATACAATTCCTTTTTTAAAGACATTGACTGCGAAATTTTATTAAAAGGGGCAGATGAAAACTGGGCAAAACTCTTTATGGATACGATTGTCGGCACTTTGGCAGATAATTTTGAGTCTCCTTTTTCGATTAAAAAAACGGACGAATTTTTGGGCGCATTCAGGCTTGAAAATGAAATAATTACAGAAAGCGCAAGGACTTTGGGCAGTTTAAAAAACAAACTCACGGCAGAAGGCCTCCCTGAGGGACTTTTGGCAGATGCAGAGAAAATGTGGCGCCTGTGAAATTTTTAAATTCCCTAAAAACATTTGCTACTAAGGATTTTAGCCTGTTTTCCAAAACTTTAAAGGCCCTAATCATAAGGCTTATAAGCATCTACAGGTTTTTTTCAAAGTTTACGCCCTCCGTGTGCCGTTTTCAGCCCACTTGTTCAAAATATACAATTGAAGCCATTGAAAAATACGGCGTTGTAAAGGGCTTATACCTTGGCGCAAAGCGGATTTTAAAGTGTCACCCAGGAAACCCCGGCGGCTATGACCCCGTCCCATAATGCTATAACCCAAGCAAGACTGCTTATTTCAGGTTTTAAATACGTGGAAATAGGTTCAGGAGGAGTTTTTAAGATTTTAATACGCCAAAAAAGCAATCAACAAAAGGTTTTTAGGGTAAAATTTTTGCAACCCCAATATTAAAACATCTAAAAAGGCCATATAAAGCGGCTTTCCTTCGTTGTAAAATCAGGAAAAACACACCGCACAAGGTATTACACCATTTTTTATAAACAAAAAGAAAGTTCCTTAAAAAATAAAAGCCCTAAAACCCAAATTCTAAAGAGCTTTTCATCGTACAAAACCACTAAAAACCTTGCCATTTAACCCTTATGCCCCATTTTTTACAAAACAAACCCAAATGCAACAATTTTATCTTGCTTAAAATTTACAACGAAACCGGGGTATTAATTTCGCCTTAAAAACATCTTAAAAAGCGCCTTAAAATTCCACATAAAAAATCTGAAAAATTTTATCTTGAAAATGTTACCTAACTTAATTATTTTTTATGGTAAAAAATTAGTGAAGGGGTTATGGCCCGAAAAAAATTAGCAGCTTTTACCAAAATTTAGCAAAAATTACCAAATTTTTACAAAAAGCGGAATTTGGCAAAAGGCCATAAACCGGAGGAAACCGGGGGTTTTGAATGAAATATGTACCTTTGCATCTACACACGGAATATAGCCTTTTAGACGGTGCTATCAGAATTCCGGACCTTTTTAAATTTGCCGCAGAAAATGATATGCCCGCTGTTGCAATCACGGATCACGGCACTATGTTTGGCTGTGCGGACATGTTTATCGCAAAAAACGAGCTTTTATCCCACATGCTCTCTGAAGAAGAACAGGAATTTAAGAAAAAAATCGAAGGCGTAAAACCTATAATCGGTTGTGAATTCTACGTTTGCGACGGTGATGTTTTAGAGGATAGAAGTAAAAAAACAATGTTTCACCTTGTCCTTCTTGCAAAAAATCAGGAAGGGTACCATAACCTTTGCAGGATGGACTCTATAGCTTCAACTGATGCTTATTATTACAAACCCCGTATAAACCATGAGATTTTAGAAAAATATAAAGACGGTATAATCTGCCTTTCTGCCTGCATTCAGGGCGAAGTTGCAAGGAATTTTCTGGACGGAAAAGAAGATGAGGCTGAAGAGCGGGTAAAGTACTACCAGAGCCTCTTTGGGGAAGATTATTACATCGAACTTCAAGACCACGGGCTTGACGAGCAAAAAAGTTCAAACCCTTTCTTAATGAAAATGGCCGAAAAATATAATATTAAGACGGTTATTACAAACGACTCGCACTATTTAAGGGCCGAAGATGCGCTCTGGCACGACACTTTGCTTTGCGAGCAAACAAAATCTTCAAAACATGATGAAAACCGTTTTAAATTTTCAGTTAACGAATTTTATGTAAAAACAGTCGAAGAGCTGCGCCGCGCCTTTGATTGGATGGATGAAGATTATTTTAACAAATGTATTGAAAATACGGTGGAAATCGCCGAAAAGGTTGATTTTCAGATGGATAAGCTTGAATTTGGCAAAACAAAAGAATATTTGCCTCAATATCCTTGTCCTGACGGGTTAACTGAAGAAGAATATTTCGATGTCCTCTGCAAAAAAGGCTTAAAAGAAAGATACGGAGACCCAATCCCCGAGAGCATTTTGGAACGTTATGAATACGAAAAAAGCGTAATTTTCAATATGGGTTTTCCCGCATACTTCCTTCTGACCTGGGATTTCATTAACTGGGCAAAAGAGCATGACATCCCCGTTGGCCCCGGAAGAGGCTCTGCGGCGGGAAGTATCGTCGCCTATTCGCTTGGAATTACAGAGCTTGACCCGATTGAGCACAAACTCTTGTTTGAAAGATTCTTAAATCCTGAACGTATTTCAATGCCTGATATTGATATCGACTTTTGCAAAAGGCGCCGCGGCGAAGTTATAGACTATGTTTCAAGCCGTTGGGGGGCAGACCATGTTTGTCAGATTATCACCTTTGGTACACTTGCCGCAAAAGCAGCCCTGAAGGCAGTTGCAAGGGTTTATGATGTTGATTTTTCAACCGCAAACAAGTGGGCGGGCCTTATCCCCTCTGCACCGGGCACAAAGCTTAAAGATGCGCTTTTAGAAGGAACGGAATTCAGGCAGCTGCACGATTCTGACCCGCAGGCAAAAAGTTTGATTGATGAAGCCCTGCATCTTGAAGGGCTTAAAAACCAGGTGGGTACGCACGCTGCGGGTGTTATCATCGCCCCAAAACCAATGAGTGACATCATTCCGGTTGCCCTTTCAAAAGAAAAATCTACTACAACGCAGTATCCTATGGCAGGGATTGAAAAAATCGGTCTGTTAAAAATGGACTTCCTCGGTCTTGAAACTTTGACCATCATAAGAGACTGCATCGATATGGTGAAAAAGCGCACAGGAAAAGACATTCGGATAAATAAAATCCCCTTGGACGACCCTAAAACTTTTGAACTTTTAAAAAGAGGGGAAACGGACGGTGTGTTCCAGCTTGAATCCCCAGGTATGAAGGCGTTGGTTAAAAGACTGAAACCCTCTGTGTTTGAGGATTTAGGCGCTCTTGTTGCTCTCTTTAGGCCGGGGCCTCTTGAAGCGGGGATGGTGGATGATTTTGTGGACAGAAAACACGGCCGCCAAAAAATTGAATTTGCACATCCGCTTTTGAAGGGCATTTTGAACGACACATACGGCACAATTGTTTACCAAGAGCAGATTATGGCAATTTTCCAAACCCTTGCCGGATATACGCTTGGCGGCGCGGATAAAGTGCGCCGTATGATGGGTAAAAAGAAATTAAAAGAAATGGCAGAGCAGAAGGAAATTTTTGTTGCGGGTGCAGCTAAAAATGATATGCCAAGAGAGGCTGCAATCAACCTTTTTGAGCAGATTGAAAGTTTTGCAAAATACTGTTTCAACAAGGCACACTCTTCCGCATACGCTTTTGTAGCCTATCAAACAGCCTATTTAAAGGCGCATTACCCTGTTGAGTGGATGGCTGCGATTTTAACATCTCAAGCGGATAATCAGGAAAAAACACAGCAATATATTTTGCAGTGTCAAGCCCTTGGCATTAAAGTACTTCCGCCTGATATTAATAAATCCGATGCAGATTTTACGCCGGACGGAGATAATATAAGATTTGGTCTTGCATCCGTGAAAAACGTTGGCAGGGGCGTAGTTGAGCTTATTATGGAACAGAGAAAAGAAAAAGAATTTGAAAGTTTCTATGATTACTGTTCCAGAATGGATGGAAGAAGCCTGAACAAGCTTACTTTAGAGGCTTTAATTAAAGTCGGTGCATTTTCAGGGATTGAAAAAAGCAGAAAACAGCTCATTGAAAATTATGAGCGTGTTTTAAAAGATGTTCACAACAAAAGAAATGCCCAAAGCGCAGGCCAGGTGAGCCTTTTTGCAGGCCTTGGCGATTCGGCGCAGGATTTAGGAATTCCGACTTTTGAACTTACGGGAAGTTCTAACGATGAATTTTTGGACACTGAAATTCAGCAGTTTGAGCACGATTTAATGGGTATATACGTTACAAGCCACCCCCTATCAAGCATTCGGGACACTTTAAAATATTTAACAACAGATACCATTTCAGAAATTTTACAAAATCCGACAAACGACAAAATGGTGACTATTTGCGGGCTTTTAAGCCGCGTTATGACAAAGCCCACAAGGAAAGACCCGACAAAAATCCTGAAAACAGGCACTATCGAAGACCTTTCAGGGGGCAGAATTGAATTTGTAACCTTCCCGAAATCCGTTGAAAAATTCGGGCAATTAATTCAAAGCGAAGAAAAAATCATAATGATAGCTAAAGTTCAGCAGAGGGAAGAGGAGATAAACCTTATAGTTCAAGAGGTTAAGCCCATTCAAAACGTGAACCTTGTGACTTTAAAATTCCTTGAAGATTTGCAGTTTGAAGAGTTGATTTATTTAAAAGAGCTTCTTGCAAAACACAACGGAAACGACCCTGTGGTTGTGGATTTTGAAGACAAAGAAAGCCCGAATGATGACCATAGGGTGCAGATTTTAACAAACAAGCACCTTTGGGTAAATGCGACATCTGAAGTTGAGCACAAGATTGCAAATGCTTTTAAGGGAAAAGTTGAGCTTGCAATAAGGTCTTTGGATAAATAAATATAAATTTAAAATTTTAATAACGATTTTTAAAACTTACTGGCAAATTTTTATTTTTCCATGGTTTATATAAACGGAGAGTAAAAATGAACGTATCAAAAATCGGTTTTTACGGTTACACAAAACCTGCAAAAGTTTATAACAAAAGACAGGAGCAAGGGCAAACACAGGCGCAAAACCCCTCATTAAGCGCAACGCGGCCGCTTTTAAAGAACAATCAGGCTGACACTTTCAGGCAGAATTTGTCTTTCGGGGTTCAATATTTAACGCAAATAGACACGACAAAAAATTTGGAAACCCTCCCTGTTAAAAGAAGACGGTTCATTGAAAAAATTTCCGCACCGCCTGAAAAAGGCAAAGAGCTCTCCAGGTTTGATTATTTAATTATAAACAACGAAGAATTAATTAAATCCTTTGGAAAACGAGGATTACCACTGCATCGCAGCAGATATGAATTTTCCAAAAAAATGGTCAAGATGCTTCCCGCTCTCAAATTTGAAACCTTGCAAAGCAAAATGGGTATCCAATTACACAAAGGAAAGGGTTTATTCTTCCCGGATTACGGATACACGGGCATTTTAAACACCGAAGAATTGGGCACAACAGGCAGAGAAGGCCGCATAAAAGAAGAGTGCGAACGGTTTTTATATGACAATTGCTCCGGCTCAAGCATAATTGAGCTAAACGAGCTCACAGGCTCATTTACAAACGGTTTGCCCGAATTTATAAACTGCATTGGCAAAAAACAAAGCGAAGAGCACGATTACAGTGTTGATATCCACTCTGTCCTTTTAATTGCAAACCTGATAAAAGACCCAAGGTATAAAACTTTATCGGATGATGATAAATTTGTCCTTAAAATGACAGCGCTTTTGCACGACATTGCAAAACCTGAAGGCTATCGAGACCCATACCATGCCTATAGGGCAGAAAGCTTGTGCAAACTCTTTTTAAGAGAATACGACTTAACGCCTGAGATGAACGAGAGAATTTTAAAAACTATCGGGCAGCACCAGTGGCTAAGGTGGTACAATTTAGCGGATGCATCCGAAGAAAAAATAAATGAAATTGTTGAAAAATATGACAGCCCAACAGATTACAAAATGGCTTTGATGTTTGCAAAGGCAGATTTAGCCGCAACATCAAAAGAGGTTTATAAAAAATTCGCGCCCCTTTTGGAAGATGAACCCCAAAGGCCTTTAAGAGAAGCCGTTGAAAAGAAATTTAATATGAAATTTTAGACTTTAAAACTTGCTTTTAAAAATTCTAATCGACAGAGAAAATATCTTTAATGTCTTGATATGTAAGGGTTTTTGCGATATTTCTATCCACTGAAATTACAGAATCCACAAGGGAACGTTTTTTGGATTTTAATCTTTGGATTTTTTCTTCCACAGTGCCCTTTGTAATTAAGCGGTAAACAAAAACTTTTTTCGTCTGGCCGATACGATATGCCCTGTCTGTTGCCTGGTCTTCAACCGCGGGGTTCCACCACGGGTCGTAGTGGATAACATAATCTGCCCCTGTTAAATTAAGGCCCGTGCCGCCCGCTTTAAGGGATACAAGGAAAATAGGAATTGTAGAATCGGTGTTAAACCGCTCAACCACTGCCTGACGGTCTTTTGTTTTGCCTGAAAGATATTCATGTTTAATTCCCTTAGATTCAAGCCAAACCTTAATAATATCAAGCATTCCGACAAACTGGCTGAATAATAAAATTCTGTGGCCCTCTGAAATAATTTCTTCAAGCATAGATTGCAAATGCTCAAATTTACCGGATTCAGAGATTCCAAGCTTTCCTTCGGTATCATACAGCCTCGGGTGGCAGCAAATTTGTCTTAACCTTAACAGGGCAGAGAAAATAGACATTCTGGATTTTTCTAAGCCCACAGTTTCGATAGATTTGAACAATTCTTCTTTTGTAGAATCCAAAACCTGCAAATAGAGGTCTTTTTGCTCGGGCGTAAGCTCGCAATAGGCAACGGATTCAATCTTATCCGGCAAGTCTTTTGCAACGTCTCTTTTCATACGCCTTAAAATGAACGGGAAAATCTGGGATTTTAAGCGCCTTTCAACAGACTTATCCTCTTTTTCCATAATCGGATAAACATATCTGTTGTTAAATTCAGGTACATCAAACAAGAACCCTGGCATTAGAAAATCAAACACACTCCAAAGCTCCTCAAGCTTGTTTTCAATCGGAGTGCCTGAAAGGGCGAGCTTGTGCTTGGCTGAAAGCATTTTCACCGCTTTTGAGGTTTGGCTTTGGTGGTTTTTAATGTTTTGGGATTCATCCAAAATCACATATCTGAATTCAAACTTTTTAAACTCTTCAATATCGCGCCTTATAAGGGCATAGCTTGTAATTACAATATCGTATTTTTCGATATTTTTAAATTTTGTTTTTCTCTCCACCCCTGTTAAATTTAAAAACTTCAGGTTTGGCGCAAACTTTTCAATTTCATTTTCCCAGTTAAAAACAACGGATGTCGGACAAATTACAAGGCTTGTCTTTTTGCCGTCTTTTTCTTTTGCTTTTTGAAGCAAAGTTAAAGTCTGAAGGGTTTTACCAAGACCCATATCATCCGCTAAAATTCCATTCAAACTGTATTTATACAAAAACCAAAGCCAGCTGTAGCCTTTGCTTTGATACTCGCGAAGCGTTGCAACGGTGGCTTTTGGCAAAGGTGTATTTTCCATATTTGAAAAGGTTGAAATTTCTTTCCAGAATTTTGAAAATTTCCTGGACATTTTTAATTTCACCTTCATATTTTCCATCTCAGACACAACGCCCGCGCGGTATGTTTTTACGATGAATTTGTCTTCTTCGTTTCTATAAGCATCGTATGTGTTGAAAGATTTTAAAAGTGAATACACATCATCCACAGGAATTGAGGCCTGGCCTTTTCCTAAGACCTGATAATATTTTGCGCCTTCATATACAAGCTCCTGAATTTTATCAAGCTCAATCCGCTCTCCGTCAACATCGCCGTAAAGCTCTATTTCAAAGGTGTTTGTGGTGTTTGGGGCAAAATCGATATCGGCGCAGAGTTTCAATTGTTTTGAAGCAAGTTTATATAAAGACATATCGTCTTTTTCAATAAATTTCCAGCCGTCACCTGCATT
>CANSKM010000048.1 GCA_947647475.1 uncultured bacterium | reverse complement strand
CTATAATCCGTTCAGTCCAAACCAAAGCCTGAACCCTTTTATGAACCAAAGTTTCGGCTCAAGTGAGAACTATGCTAAAAATACACCTGTTTCAGGCGGCTATTTTGCAGGCTATTACAACGGAAAGCCAAATATTGTCGGCAGAAAACTTTTTATTGAAGTTTAATTTTTAAAACACCAATCCCCGCAAAGTCTTTAAAAAACCTTTTAGAGCAGCTGTTTTTAAGCGTTTAATGCCATTGAAGCTTTTTGAATTTCGGCACACTTTTCAGGAGACATCATACAAGCTGCGTACATATTGTTTGAAAAATCTACTTCCTTCATCTTTGATTCTTCGAGCTTTTTCAAGGCCTCTTCCTGCCCAAAAACCCGCACAAAAGGCGAATTTAAAAGAATTGTCTTAGAAATGGCATCTTGAGAGAACATTGCAAACACATATTGTCTTAGGGCAAACGCTCCGCCAAATTTGGCAATTCCTCTTACAGTCTTTCCTGTGCCCCAGGAAGCAAGCCTTTTTACGACACTTCCTTCAAACGCTTGTTTTGGATAAAGTGCCAAATGTTTAATAACATCGCCAAATTCATGGCTTGCAAGTTTTCCGGCCCCTTTGCCCACAGCTTTCAGGCCAAGCTTTCCTGCAGCATGTTTCATTACAATGTTGCCAACCCCGTTTACAAGAGGGCTCAAAAGACCGTTAATTGCACCCGTTGCTAAATCATAAGGGCCAGTTTTATAGTTTCTTCCGGCAGAATATGCATCAAGTCTCTTTGACCCAGTTTTAAACAAAGCGCCGCCAAGGGCCGCAAAACCAAGTGCCACAGGAACGGATGAACCCACAAGAGGCAACGCAAGGGCAAATGCACCTGCACCAACAATGGTTGAGCCCCAGTCTGCAACAAAATCCAGTGCTTTTTGCTGACCTTTTGCATATTTATTCACAGTATCGATTATTTCATCTTCCGAAACAAGACCTTTTTTATACAGTTCAAGCTTTTTATTTACAGCGTTTGAGCCCATTTTGCTTCCGAAGGAATTTTTTGCAAAATCCCAAACTTTACCGATGAGGCCTTGTTTATTTAAAACATCGTTATATTTTTCTTCAATTTCAGGGTTTGTGCGCGAAAAATTCAGAGAATCAAACTTGATATCGGCAAGAAAAGGGTCATAAACCGCATCAAACCCCGCATTTTGGCCCCCGGCAAAGTTTAGATGCAGGGGCACAATTCCGGTTGAATGCGGACTGTAATAGCCTGAATTTTGTACACTACCTTCCATACATATATAAAAACAGAGAGTGTGGAAAAATTGCTATGCGGTTTTTGGTCTTAGCATTTCAAACAATGGCGAGCCTGTGGAGGCTTCTTGAATATGTTTTTTGTACCGTTAGCATAAGGGCATTAGAGATATTTAGCGAATGTATAAAGCGAGTATGTTTGAGACCCTGCCTCCTTAGCTTGAGGCAGGGTTGAGTTTGCGAGCAATAAAGTCGTACGATTGGGATGAGCTTAATAGCTCTTTGACTGTTGCAGGCCCGGTATAAAAAATATATTTAAGAAGGCGGAACAATAGCAAAAAAAAGACTTTTGGCGAAAATCTTCCTGGATTGCTTCGTCGCTGTCGCTCCCCTCGCAATGACGGCTGGTCATTGGATGAATTTCAGCCCAAGCTTTGTAATAGCAGGTAAAGGATAGATGCCTTGTAACAACAAAGCATCTGCCCTATGCGAAGATTTTTTGGCCGGGTTTGTTGTCTTTTGAGACGCCGTTTCCTTCAAACGCCATTTGGTGCCTGATTTCGTTTTCAAGGTTTGTAATCGCCTTGTTTTCCGTGCTTCCCGTTAGCTTTTTCCTGAGCTCAAGCACAACGTTTGTCTGCAATACACCCATTGCCCAGATACCAAATGCAATCGCAGCAACGATTGAAAGCCCCTTGGCATTTTGCGCACCTTTAAGGTAATTTAACGCTTTGTCCACATTACCGACTGCACCCTTGGAATCCATATCACCAACAGTTTTCATCAATTTCTTTATGCTTGATTGAACGGCACCCGTGTCAATGTGCGCTAAAGAATCAATCTCATCCGTTGCTTTTTTAACGTTGAACAAGCCAAACTTCTTGCCCACTGTTTCTTTTACCGTTGCAACATCTCCAATATCTTTTAAGAACTTCACAACAGGATTTTCAGGGTTGTCATATATAAAATTCAACATATTTTTATCAACGTTTGCATCTGCCCCAAGCTTTTCAATGTCAATATTCTTTGAAAGCTCAGCCAAAGCATCCTTCATGGACCCGTCGCCCAAGGAATTTTTAAACCTGTCAGATGCTAAAACCGCATAATCAAGCCCTGTGTCTTTGTTGAATAAAAGCCCTGCAAGCTTGTCGAAGCCCTTTTGAATAGGCACGGCGAGAGGATATAAGAAGGCAATTTCAAAACCTTCTTTAACAAGAACATCCCTTCTTTCGCCCTCTCTTGCGGTTTTTGTTCTAAGGCTTGTAATCCCGCCATCAAGTATCATCTGGTTTAAAATCGGATTATACATAAAGGCGGAAAGTGCATTTCCAATACCCTTAAAGGAAACATCTTTTGAATCTGTGCCTTGTGCGGCTTTCCTCGTGCCGGTTTTGCCTTTAAAGATATTATAAACTTCATTATTTTGAAGATTTTGTTTAAAGATATTTTCTTTCAGCATATCGGCTTTAACTTTAATTTCAGCCTTTTGTTTTGTGTGCTTTTGCTTGTACATTATAATTTTTGACAAAGCAAACATGGTTAATGCCGTTGCAGCGGCGAATTTGCCTACAAACAAACCTTTTGCAAGGTTTTTATGGTCTGCAACGTTATTTAAAGCTTTAAGCTGTTCTGCAGCAGTGCTTCCTGCTTTGCCATTGGCCATTTGCTCTTTTAATTTATTTGTTGCAAATTCAAGGCTGTCTGATGCGCCTTCTCTAAATTTATTAATATCACCGTCCGAATTCACCCCTGCAAGTTTATATATGGTTTTATCAAATATTTTTTTAATAAGCGGTAAACCGCCGAGCCAAACGGCGCTTGTTCCGTTTTCTTCCACAAATTTTTCAAAGGCATCATATTTTCCGCCTTTTTTGGCATATTCTGCAACCAGAACCTGGTTTTGAACTAAATCTTTTACCGCAATAGGAATAACAGAGCCTGTGTTATTTCCCAAAGATGACAATACGCTTGTTGTTATGCTAGATATAGACATTTTATCTTTGATTCCTTATATTAAAAACTACAATCCCCAAATAAGGTTTCTTAACCTTTGATAAAGTGCCTTGCATCGCTTTTGATTTATTTTCATTTTAAAATTACCTTCTTCTTCCTATATTTTATTAACGTACAATCTGCTTTTTTATTGCTATTTTTATTATCTTTTTTAAAAAATGTTAATTTCTGAGCCCGCAAATGAATTTTTTCATTAAAAAAGCCTTCCTTTTTCAAGGAAGGCTATATATCTTAAACTTTTGCAGAACTATTTGTTTTTAATAAACACAAAAGCATAGCTTTCCTTGAATTCATTAAACAAATAACGTCGTACAAAATATTCAATTGCTTTAATCATTTTTCAGTCCTTAAAACTTTTAAGCACATACATTTTACATGCAATACATTTTTTTTGCAAGTGCACTTCGTATAACTTAACAAATTTTAAGACAAATGCAAATTATCCGTCAGGGTAATTTTTAATTTTCCCGCTTCAGGGTTCATAATTTCAAGAATTATCTTATTCAGCCCCTCTTTAAGACAATTTGCCTTTTCAAGAAGTTTCATCGTTCCTTCCTGGTTCAGCCTGAAATGAATCGGGTTTTTTTCATTTACAATTTCTGCCGCAAGCTCCATTCCTTGTGTTACAAAGCTTATAACGTCTTTAGAAAAAATATAATCGTTAATTTGAACACATTCAAGGCCTGAAATTATCCCGGGGCCCAAAACATTTTTTAAATCAAACTCAACACCGTCTTCTGTTTGCCTTAGGGAGCCTTTTTTATACACCCTTTTAATTAAAAAATCAGGAAGTACCGCCATAATTTATCTCCTTTTTAAAATTACAAAAATCATCTTAAATTTTAGGGGAGTTTACATTGATATTATCGGCAAAAACGGCAAAAAACTTTAATTTTTTAAAGGCCTTTAAAGATTTTTAAAAGTACTAAAGCCCTTAAACTTCAAGCATCTCCCATACTTTATAATTTTCAACCTTTAAGCTCACATTTTCAAGGTAATTTTTATAATCAAAAACAGATTTTATTCTGTGGCTCTTTTCCCAAACAACGAGTTTTAAAACGTTTTCACCCTCAGATTCTTTCTTTAAAAAATGAGGCGGCAGATAAAATTTTTCCTGCGGCGAATTGTTTCTTATAAACCTTCCGATTTTTACATCGTTCAAAAAGATTGTAACACGCCTAAATGGGGTCTTATCCATATCCAAAACAAAGGGTGCAAAAGTGTTTTCCCCTAAATAAGCATCGGGGATTGTAAATTTATTCTCTAAAAGCGCTAAATAAGGTGCCTGTTTATCATCCACAGGGCGCTTTTCTAAAGAAATTCTGCCCCTTATTTTCCAATCTACAATTTCTTCAGTGTCTGTTTTAAAATATATAAGCCCGCGCGGCGAATTTATATCATTTGTAAAGCCTTTATCAAACCCTAAATTTTGAACAAGAATCGTAATTTCATTTTTTTCTTTATCTAAAAGCTCGGGGCGGATTAAAACGCTCAAATGTTCATCCACCTGAATCAAATTGTCATACTTATAACTGTTTCTGTTTAAAAGTTCTCTGCCATTAATATAAATTGCAAAAATGTGCCTTGCAGAAATTGAAATCTCCCGCGCGGCAGCTGAAATCTGCCCTTTATACCAAACAAATTCAGAATATACATCAGAATTAAAAGAATCGGAAAGCGTAAAATCATCATTGTGTTTAACGCTTTTCCAATCTGAATAATCATACTCTGCTTCAATTTCAGGTGCTGCAAAATAAACATCAAAATTTGTAAGCTTTATTTTTTTCTTTGTTAATTTTGGCACGGCACAGAATTTTTCATACCCTTTTTCGATTGAATATATCTTAATTTCGCGCTCACTGTCATATGCAATTTTGCCATCAGGGTATATAAAGCTTGCATTAAAGACCATTGAATTATTAAGCTTCCAGGCATAATTTGCAACTTTTCTTGAAATAAAAATCAGATTTGTACATTTTTTGCCATCAGAAAATTTTGCTTCATAAAAATCTTCGACATCCCCTGAAATCACGGTTTCAAGGCCTTTTGAATCTTTAACCGTTAAATCATTTTTATAATCTGAAAGGATGAAAATCGTCTCAACATCAGCATCTTCAAGCCTTGCAAAAATTTCCATGCCGGATTTTACAATTTCACACGCTTTCAATTTCAAATTAAAAGGCAAAATCTTCATTTCAAATGTATCAATCGAAACGCCGTTTATATCTGTTTCACAAGTGTTAAAGTTTCTGTAAAAATGCCAATTGCAGCCGTTTTTCTTATCGGCGCGAATTTTTACAAAACAATTTTCGGGGGTCTCAAAACTTTCCTCAAAACCTGCCGCGGCAAAATCCGTCACAGGTTCTGTTTCACATAAATCAAACGCATCAAGGAAATAATTTATCTCTTTTGCTTTCCTGAAATTTTCTTTAATAGCACCGAGTTCTGAAATTGGCGCTGCAAAATCATAGCTTGTGTAAACTTCATCTGCTGCCATATCCAAAATGTTTGTGCCGCCAACTGTCATATAATGGTTAAAAATCGTCACCCCGTTTGCAATTGCAGTCTTTGTCATGATATTTATATGCGAATATCCCATATCACGCCTTATAGCATCATACCCGACGCCGAGCCACTTATCATACCACCCTGCCTGCATTTCAGCTATAAAAAGAGGAGATTTATCATTAAAATCGCGCACAATTTCTTCAAGGTTATCAAGCGTGTCAAAGGCGTAAGTGTTTGTCTTCCAAGAATTTGTTGGGTTTATATAAGGGTAAATATCACATGCGTACATATCAACAACATCAGCGTAAAGCCCTGCAATATAAGCATCGTTATGAAAAACGGGCGCCTTAATCCCAAAATCTTTAACGATTTTTACCAGCTCTTCAATGTATTCCGTTTCACCGCCATTTGTTGAATATTCATTTTCAACCTGAATTAAAATCACGTTGTCAAATTCTTTTATAATAGGTAAAAGCGCACTGTACCAGCTTTTTAGAGCTTCCATATAAGAAGTAGAATAGATATAATCGCCATTTGTGCGGTTTCTTATAATTGCACTTTTATCCTTCAAAAGCCAATAGGGAATGCCCCCTGCGGATGTTTCAGCGTTAACATAGGGCCCGGGGCGCGCAATTACAAAAAGCCCAAGGTCGGCTGCCGTTTTTAAAAGGTCTTTTATATTTTTATAATCAGAAAAATCAAAATATCCAGGCTTTATACCGTGAAAATTCCAGCAAAAATAAAGGTCAACGGTATTGTACCCTCCTGCCTTCATTTTTTGGAGCCTGTCTGTCCACTCTTTTTTTCCAAAGGTCCTAAAATAGTGCATAGCACCACTTTTTATGAAGGTTCTTTTGCCGTCAATAATTAAAGAATATTTATCAAAAACACAATCCATATTCTTATTTTAAACCATTTTTTAACGGTTTTCACTAGTGAACAAAATGTTTAGTATTCAACTATTTGTAGAAACGTAAAAATTTATTAAGAAGTTTGCATAGTAATATAATTTATGTAATAATATGAACTGTTAATAGTCTAACCATTCCTTTCTTGACTTATGCGGTTTGTTTACAAATCGCATTTTATTTTGCCCTTATTTTGCTTTGCCCCTAAGGCTTAAAAAAGCGGCCCGAAAAATCAGCGCTTTAATGTGGTATAATTTATGCCATGAGAATTTTAGGAATAGACCCGGGGATAGGAATTACAGGATATAGCATAATTGAGGCCGATAAAAGCGGCTATACCCTTTTGCACTCGGGAAGCATCCAAACGGATAAATCCATGCCCGTATCAAAAAGGCTTGTTGAAATTTTCGATGATATGACAGAAATCTGCAGGCGATATCAGCCGGATGAGGCTGCAATCGAGCAGTTATTTTTCTTTAAAAACCAAAAAACAATAATCCCTGTCGCGGAAGCAAGAGGCGTAATCCTTACCGTGCTTGAAAAAGAAGGAATTAAAACGGGCGAATACACCCCCCTTGTAATTAAACAGGTTTTAACGGGCCACGGCAGAGCAGAAAAAAGCGAAGTCCGTGCTATGGTTGAAAGGTTTGTAACGTTAAATAAAAATACAAAGCTTGATGATACGGTGGATTCAATTGCAATCGGTATCTGCCATGCAAGAAACAGAGAATATGACAAAGATTTTAATTAAAGGAGGAAAAAGGTGGCTTTAAATATTGAAATAATTAAAAAAACTTCCGTTTACAGTGCAGCTTTAGGCGCCCTGCTTGCGGTTTTGGCCTTAATTCCTGCGCTAATGCCAGCTATAAGCCTTTTTATCCTTCCTTTTTTAAGCGCGCTTATAATTTTTTCAATATTAAGAATAACGGAAAAAAACCTGCCCGAGCTTGAAATTAAAGAATATGCCGTCCTTGGCGCAGGAATTGGCGGCATTGCAGGGTTTTCGTTTTTAATAATCTTCACCCCGCTTGTCTTGTTAATCCACCTTGTTTTTAAAGATTATTACGCCTATGGCATAAATTATTTGAATTTCTTTGTCGCATTTGTTTTTATAATCACAATTTCAATAATAATTTTAATTACAAACGCAGGCGGCGGTTTGCTTTCGGGGTTTTTAATCAAGCAAATTGATAAATTTAGAAAATAAATATAATTAAATAGGAGCAAAAAATAAATGAGCGAATTTCATTCAAAAATAAAAACGATAGAATGGCAAAAAACACCTGAGGGCGGCTGTTCTGTAATGGTAGACCAGACAAAAATTCCGCATTCTTTTGAATATGTTGAAATTAAGACCATAAAAGAAATGTATGATGCCATTAAAACAATGATTGTGCGCGGAGCACCGGCCATCGGTATCGCAGGAGCCCACGGCTGTGCGCTTTTAGCGCTTGAGCTTTTAGAAAAATACAGGGAAGAAAACGCTCTTGAATTTATAAAAGAATTGTTTGAAGGCTTTGAATACTTAAACTCTTCCCGCCCGACCGCCGTAAACCTTTCATGGGCAATTCAAAAGCAAAAAGAGGTTGTGGAATATTATAAAAACGTGCCCGGCATGACCCTTAAAAAACTTGCGGAAAATTTAATTGAAAACGCCATAAAACTTGAAAACGAGGACATTGAAATAAATAAAAAAATCGGAGATTTTGGCGCAGAAATTATTCCAAAGGGCGCAGGAATTTTAACCCACTGTAACGCAGGAGCCCTTGCCACCGTCGGATATGGCACGGCTCTTGGGGTTGTTCGAAGCGCTTTTGCAAAAGACAATACTATTCAGGTTTTTGCGGATGAAACAAGGCCAAGGGGCCAGGGGGCAAAGATTACAACCTTTGAACTTGTAAAAGACGGCATCCCCGTAACCCTTTTAACAGACGGTATGTGCTCATATTTTATGAAAAACAAAATGATTGATGTTGTTGTGGTCGGTGCGGATAGAATTGCCGCAAACGGCGATACTGCAAATAAAATCGGCACTTCAACCGTTGCAATCACGGCAAAATATTACGGCGTTCCGTTCTATGTTGCAGCTCCAAAATCCACGATTGACCTCTCAATTAAAAGCGGAGATGACATTGTAATCGAGCTTCGAGACGAAGAAGAGGTTACAATTATAAACGGCAAAAGGATTTGCGCCGAAGGGGTCAAGGTTATAAACCCAAGCTTTGATGTTACGGATAATTCCTTAATTGCAGGAATTATAACGGAAGAGGGCATTTTTAAGCCGGAAGAATTAAAAGAAAAGCTTCAAAAATAACCCTAAAATAATTTTAGTGCTAATATTATTTTAAAAAGATAAAAAGGAGAAAAAGCAGATGACAAACAGAGTTTATAACTTTTCTGCAGGGCCCGCAGTTTTGCCTGAAGAAGTTTTAAAACAGGCAGCGGATGAAATGTTGAATTATCAAAATTCAGGCATGAGCGTTATGGAAATGTCTCACAGGTCTAAAACTTATGACAACATCATAAAAACCGCAGAAAAAGATTTAAGAGAACTTTTGAACATTCCTGATAACTATAAAGTTCTGTTTTTACAAGGAGGCGACCATCTTCAATTTTCAATGGTGCCTATTAACCTTTTAAAGAACGGCGTTGCAGACTATATCGTAACGGGCCAGTGGGCAAAAAAAGCTTACGCAGAAGCTCAAAAATACGGAAAAATTAATAAAGTTGCAACAAGTGAAGATAGAACATTCTCTTATATCCCGGATTGCAGCGACCTTCCGATTTCAGAAGATGCGGATTATGTTTACATTTGCGAAAACAACACAATTTACGGGACAAAATTCCACACACTCCCGAACACCAAAGGAAAAGAGCTTGTTTCCGATATGTCATCCTGCTTTTTATCAGAACCTGTTGATATTACAAAATACGGTTTAATCCATGCCGGTGTACAGAAAAACGTTGGCCCTGCAGGCGTTCAGATTGTAATCATTAGGGAAGATTTAATCAGGGAAGACCTTCCAGCTTGGTGCCCCACAATGTTAAAATATAAAACCCACGCAGATAACGAC
>CANSKM010000047.1 GCA_947647475.1 uncultured bacterium | reverse complement strand
GTTACAAGGTGTGTAAAAAGCCTACATATACTGAATTTCTACGCGTTTTGTGTATTTTTCCTCTAAAACTTTTTTCATCTTTTTAATTACATTTTTTCTGATTTCAATTTCAATGGGCAAATTCGGGTCGTAGTGCGCCTGGTTTAATTGTGCGCCCACCATAAAAAGAATGTAATCATTGTCCAAAAGAAGGTTCATAAGCCTTGTTGCGGCGTTAATTTCATCAATGCTTTCTTCATCTTTTAAATATTCATAAGCAAGGCTCAGGGTTAAAATCCCTTCTGTAATAAGGTTTACCCCTTCCATCGAAGAACAGGCGGGAAGTTTTCCTGTGTTAAACGGGCTTTCTGTTATAATTTCCCTGTTCAGTTCTCTTGAAATTAAATTTGCCGTTGTGCCGCCACAGATTGCTTTTTTGCCTTCAAATTCATCAAAAATTTTAGCGTATTCGCTGTCTTTTTCCGCATGATACGGGGGGCCTGTAAAAATGCAGAGTTTTCTAAGCTTTGCAAAATGTACAACACAGGCTGAAATATCGTCTTTTGCCTGTTTGTTATCGATGTATTTAGCGTATTCCACGATATATTTTGAAAGTTCTCTGCTTGAAATATCGGGCTGGTGTTTGAGTTTGTTTTTAATTACATCAATAAGTCCTTTGCGGCGAAGCCCAAGCTTCAGGTTGTTTCCGCCAAGGCCCGCCTGTGTTACGCCGTCAGAGCAGAATATGAGCCTGTCTCCAAGCTCAAGTTTTATATGATAAATTTTCATATGCCTGTTTGAAAAGGTTTTTGAGTTTATAATTTTGCATTCAGGCTCTATAACTTCACCGTTCTTTTTCATCCAGATAAACTGCGGGTTTCCCTCTTCAACGATTCTAACATCCCCGTCATCCTTGCAATCCAGAGCAGAAAAGGTGGAATAGCTTATCTGGCGCACCTGGCAAACAGGAAGAGAGTTCAAAATGGTTTCGCAGGCTGCTTTTATATCCCTTTGCGCTTCAATAAACCTTAAAAGCATTGTGGCAGTCATTGTGGATAAGATATTTGCCTTAATTCCGCTTCCAAGGCCGTCTGAAAGCACGGCAATAAGCCTTCCGGGGCGTCTTTTTGAGATAAAATAATCTCCAAAGGCGTTTTGGTTATATTTTTTTTCCTGTGTGCAGTTTATGTCTATAAACATCTTATAAAGCCTTTATGCCTCGCCCTTGTTGTCTTTTGAATCTTCCGTGCCGGCTGTTTCACCCTCCGGGGGCTCTTCCGTTGCATCTTTATCATAATCCTGCGCGATTGAAGACAATAAAAGCTCGGTTTCAACCATATGTTCCCCTAAAAGACAGGCAATGTTTTGAACGATTGAAATGTTTTTGTTAATTACCTCATGGGCCTTTTGGGCGATTTTTTCCCTGTTAACCTGCGTCCTTGTAACGTCTGCAATAATTGTTCCCACAAGTTCATCCTTTTCAATCGTAAAGGCTGTAATGTCGTACAGGCGGTCGTTTGAGGGGTAATGTTCCTTGTGAATATCCGCATAATCTCCGAGTGCGGATTTAAAAATGAAGTCAAAATCAACAATCCTACTGATTTCAGCTCCTTTTAACATATCCGGGTTTTGCGAATAAACATCATACATATCGGGCATAAACATCTTTATAAAGGCGTTGTTGGCCTCAACCACCTTTAAATCCTTATCCACCATAACCATAGCGGATGGCATACACCTTAAAAGTGCATCAGCCTTCCTGTGTGCAATTTGCCTCATATAAGAAGCGCACTGCGAAGGCTCTGCCTCGTTCCTTAAAAGTGCATAGCCCATTTCACGGCAGGAAGAATATCCGCAGCCGCCGCAATTCAGCTCATCTTCAACCGAATTTTTCCCGATGCGCCTTAAAGCTTTTCTAAGTTCTTCTACGCTGAATTTTTTATCTTCAACAGGTGTTTTTGAAAACTCCATATTGACAACGGTTTTTGCCTCTTTTGGAATTTCGGGCCTTGTTTTTGTATAGTTTATAATCTTTGTCATAATATCAAGGCCTGCCTTGTTATCCGTAAACCCGGGGCCGCCAACGCAGCCGCCGCCGCAGCTTAGGCCTTCAACAAAAATTTTGCTTTTTAAAGTTGATTCGTCAAACCCCCTCAAAACCTTGTCAATCGTTTCAAGCGAGCTCACGTTTAAAAATTTAATATCTTTTACAATTTCATAATCATAATTCCTGAGACACTTTTTAATTGTCTCGTTCATTCCGCCTTCAATAGGATAAATTGACCCCTCATAAGCTTCTTCGGGCACAAAATGCTCGCCCTCATATTGAATTTTTTCCGTGTTGATATATTCTTCATTTAGCCAATATTTCAATTCGTCAAATGTTATCGAAGCGCTGATAAGTTCCGGATTCCTGTCTGCTTCGTTTTTCTTTGCAATACAAGGGCCTATAAACACAACCTTTATATCTTCGCCAAATTTTTCTTTTAAATATTTTGCATGGGTTAAAGCGGGAGACGCCACAGGGGTAATGTTTTTGGCAAATTCAGGGTGATATAGCCTTATAAAATCAACCACAACAGGGCAAGCGCTTGAAATGTGCAGCTTTTTATCATTCGTTGTGTCGCAAAGCATCTCCGCCGTTTTAATTGACACTTCCTGTGCGCCGATTGCAGTCTCCGACACCCCTTTAAACCCAAGCTTTTTTAAAATTGCAATAAGTTTTTCTTTTGGCATATTGTTAAAAACACCTGAAAAAGTCGGTGCCAAAGAAACGTAAACATCCGGTTTTACGCCGTTTTTTGGCATTAAAATATTTTTAACTTTTTCAATGTCGTTTCTGACCCTCTTTGCTTTTGAAGGGCAGGCTAAAACGCACGCGCCGCAAGCGATACACTTGTCTCCAATGACACTTGCATGGCCCGATTCTATTTTAATTGCCTTAACATAACATTGCCTAACACACTTGTAACAGTCGCTGCACTCGTTTTTCAGAGTGTAAACAGGAAGAATTTTATTCATCTAAAAGTTCTTTCAACTTCTTTTTATCAACACCGTAATGCTGCACGCCGTCTATGATTACGTTTGGTCCGTGCGTACAAATATTTTCACACCTTGAACCTATAACTTCAATTTCCGCTTCAAGGTTATTTTCTTTAATATATTGTTCCAAAAAGTCTAAATTTTCGTCGTTTCCTCTTGCAAAACAAGAGCTTCCCATACAAATTTTTATATTTTTCACGTTCCCGCTTAAAACCTCATTCAATTAAAGTTAAATTACTTATAATATAAACCAAAAACCTAAACTATGCAAAAAATTAAAGATAAAACAACGGGGAATTTCTGCTAAAAGGCTTCCTTGTTTGCCTTTTGGGGCGCCTTTAAATTACAAAAGATTTTATATATTTATAAGTGCATCGAAGCTGCTCGTCGTTTAATCTTTCAATTAAATCAAACACAGCGCTTTTAAGCTTTTCAGGCGGCAAAAGGTGGAAAATTTCAAATAAATCCTTAATTTCAATGTTAAAAGCTTTTGAAATTTTAAGTAAAAGCTGCGGGTTTGGCATGTTTTTTCCAAGTTCAATATTAGATAAATGTTTGCTGTCGATTTCGATAATCTCCGAAAGCGTTTCCTGGCTCATATTATGCATCTTTCGATATTCTCTGATGCGCTTTCCCACAAGCTTTTTCACGTCAATTTCGCCTTCTATAAGCTCTTCTTGCCCGCCTTGCGCCTTGTTTTCTTTGTTTTGGGTGTTTTTGTTTACCATAGCAAATTTTTTAAAAAATAACCTTTCACTTCTTTAATAATGACCCTTTTATCCCTAATTCTATACCGTAAAATAGACGATAAATTGACAAATATTCGTTAATAATTTAGAATATTTGTATAAAATTGTAGATTTTTACCAAATAATTCGCTTTTTGTATTGAAAATGTTTAGGGAAAATCTGCAAAATGAGAAATTAGTTTATCGTTCATCTTTTAAGGAAATTGTTTATCATGAAAAATTGTTCATCAATTTTGCGTGCACGCTTGCGCGCATTCTCTCTTGTTGAAATGTTAATGGCGCTTTTGGTGGCGTCCTTGCTTATGGCAGCCCTTGCGCCTGTTATGACAAAACGTATGGATGAGGCCAAAATAAATATTTCGGGTGTGGGCGCCGCGCAATACGATAAAGATGCGCTTGTCTCCGTCTTTACGGGTGAAGAAGGGGAAGATGAAACCTTTAACCTCCCGGATGGTGTTAATATGGTGAAGGTTATAATGGTCGGTGGTGGCGGAGCAGGCGGAAATTCCTTCTTCGGGCAGCATGAAATAACGACAAACCAAACGTGGAAAGTGCCCGACGGCGTGAAGAAACTTCGCTTCTTTATGGTTGGCGGCGGTGGCGGCGGAGCCTCCGGCGGCCTCGGCACAGGCACAGCGAAAATCCCCGCAGGCGGTGACGGGAATACGTATAAAGATTTCTTAACAGCAGGTGAACACACATTCACAATTCCAAGCACGGCAACAAAAGTGCCTGATTTAGACGGCGCATGCGCTGCCAGTGGAGCCACGGCATGGACCGGTGTTTCAGACGGTCAAAGCTACACTCCCGGTAAAGTAGCAGTTTCTGTTACCGCCTGCGGCGGAGGTGGCGGAGGTGGCGGATATGGCTGGGATAATTCGGTAAAAGGAGCAGGCGGCGGTACGGGTGGGTATGTACAAAATACACAGGTGCAAGGAAGTTTGCCGCAAACCATTTATGTAAAAATTGGTGGAGGTGGTGGAGGTAGTGGAGGTTATACCAATACAGTGAACGCATTGTCGGGTGGATATGCTGCTGGTGGGGGTGGCGGTGCTGTGGCCGGAAGCAGTGCCGGCAGTGGTGGTAGTGGTGGTACGTATGGAGGAAGCGGTGGTGCAGGAAAAGCCAACGTGCAATGCGCGGCAACAAATATAGTATCTGGAGCAAATGGCACAGCTGGTTCAATACTAACGATGGGTGGTAGTAAGGCAAGTAATTATGTGAGTTGTTACAGTGGCGAAGGTGGTTCAGGTACAACTTGGGGTGGTGGTGGCGGCGGTGCTGCCATAATGTATAGTACTGGATCTGCTGGCGGTGGTGGCGGAGGTGGAGGGCCAACAACTATTTCAACTACTTCGGGTACTTCTGGAACAATATTATTCCAGATTGGTGGTGGCGGAGGCGGCAGTGGTGGAACAAATGGTTACGGTGCGGCCAGTGGTGCAGGAGGTGGTGGCGGAGGCAACGGTGGTGGAAAAGGCGGAAATGGAATTAATAGCAGCAGTAACAATAGTACAAGCACCAAAAATGGTCTCCCGGGCGTTGGTGGAACAGGTGGTAGTAGTGGTGCAGTCGGCACTGGCGGTGTTATATCTAATATATTTGGTAATAGCTATTGTAATGGGGGAGACGGTGGGGCCTCTGGTAGTCCGCAAGGCAAATCTGGTAAACCTGGGGCGTTGAGGTTGTACTACACCTACCCTGAATTGAAGTGTGACTATAGCTTGCCTGCAAATGGTTCCGGCGGGGGTGGCGCGGGGCAGATAACTGTCGGGGAAATTGACGTAACCCCGGGCGAAACTCTAACCTTTGAAATCGGTTCAGGCGGCGGAGCGCAAACTGCCGCAGGAAAAAACGGCAACCAAGGAAACGCAACAAGAATTAAAAGAGGCTCTACCGTCATCGCAGAAGCCTTGGGCGGCCTCCCCGGGCAATATTCTTCTTCTGAAACCGTAACATCCGCAGGCGGCGCCAAAAGAAACTTCGCCATTGTCGGAAACAATTGGCTGAATAAAACCTACGACACCAAAGCGGGCAACAACGGATATTTGGCAACCGCAGCTTCAAACAAAGGTTATGGCGGCACAGGCGGCGCTTCAATGAATATGCAGGGCGCAACTCTTCAAGGCGGAGCAGGCGGAAACAGCGCCAAAAACGGCGTTTCGCCCGCAACCACAAACTATGGCGCAGGGGGCGGCGGGGGCTCAGGCTCTCCCGTAATCGGCGACACGACCTATGGCATAGGGGCTGCGGGGGCCGGCGGGTTTATATATTTTGAATACGGCGGAACCAACGGCGGCGGCGGAACTTCAGGCGAAATCGTCACAAAACTTATCACCAATTTAAAATCCAACACAACAATCGGGATTAACATTGGCGAAGGCGGTGACAACGCGACAGGAGACGGCAACGGCAAGAGCACAACCATAACATACGACACAGGAACAAGCAAAAGCCTTACTGCGCGCGGCGGCATCAAAGGAAATGACGGCGGTGTGGGGATTGGAGAACACGCAGCAGAAAAACTTTTGCCTGACGGCTATGCAAACAAGGCAGACCCCTTAACCAAAGGGCAGGAAGGAACCGAGCTCTATGGCGGAATCGGCGGATATATCCAGGACCTTTGGGAAAACGACGATAACACCTGGGCAAGCTATGTTAAAGCAAGCGACGGAAAAATGGCAGGGCCAATCCTTGGCGGGTGCGGCGGAAACCTTACAACGTTAATGGCAGGAATTGTTTGTAACGACGCGGCAAACACGCCCCACGGCAAAAACGGAACCTTCGGCGGCGGCGGTGGCGGCGGAGCCGTGATTAACGAGACGGGCGGCCTTGGCGGTAAAGGCGGAAGAGGCCTTGTTATCATCAAATACAAGGCAGTAGGGCTGTGATACGGTGGAGCTTGTGGTGTCAGGCAGTGCCTGACCTACGGGCTCGCAATGACGGCAGGCCACCGGATGAAAGTCAGGCGGCAAGTAAAAATTTTAGATAAAACAACTTTTCGGGAGTGCTTTTTGTAACCTTGGCACTCCTTTTCTTTTGCCTTTGTAGTCGCAGGTGCAGCTTTTGTGCAAAAAATATTTTTTCTGCGTTTTAAAAATATAAACCTCTAAATCTCGCAATAAACAGTGAATTTTTAATATGCGCATAAATTTTACACCCCTATATATATCTAAAACCCCGGCAAGGCAAGTAAAATCTTCCTTGGCTGCAAATTCTCTTGAATCTAAAACCCTAGCAGGTGTTGCCTTTAGAGGATATTTTAATGATCCCGATAAATATAATCCAAAGCAGGACGACAGCCTTTATTATTTTTGTGAGCACCTTGAAGAGGGCGAAAAGCCAAAAAGGGGCCAGAGCCTTTGCGGAAGGGATGGCAAACTTGTCTTTAACAGAAATGTCACCTCTTTTTTCAGGGATGATATTAACTGGATGCGCCTTGGAGCCTATCTTAAAGACAAATATAGAGACGAAAAAAGGCTTGACACAAGGATTTACGCCTGCTCTAACGGCCTTGAACCATATTCTTTTTCTGCGCTTATCCAAAAATATTTTCCTAATGATTGCGAAAAATTTTTCCCAATAATCGCAAAAGATATTTCCGAACAACAAATTAAGGAAAACAAGGTAAAACAGAGCGGGGATGTGAAAATCAGTGCCGACGAAGCCAAAGATGCCAAGGCAGCACTTTCTTTTGGGCCGATTGATGATTTTTATAAATATATTCTTCAAGACGGAAGCGATTATATTATTAAGGATAAAGTTAAGGCCCCTGTTGTGTTTGAGGCGGCAAATATCCTTGATGACCTTGATTCTGTTAATTCAAGCGTGCCTACAATTTTTGTGTGCAGAAATATGTGGCCATATGTTGACGGGGAAGAGCATCAGCTTTTTTCAGACACGCTCTATGAAAAGCTTGCAAGCGGCTCCATTGTGATTATCGGGGAATTTGATTATACGGGCGCGCAAATTCAAAATTGTAATGAATTTGCTGATTCACTTATTGCGAGCGGTTTTTCACCTGTGTATTCGCTTTTTGGTTCAATTATGGGCAAACCTGTTGTTTTTGAAAAGAAATAACAAAAGAAAGTAATCTTTGGCGCAAAGTGTGCTTTGAAAGTGTTGCTTCAAAAGCGGGTGCTATAAAAAGGGTATTTTTTGTAAAAATATGTGGTGGAAATTTTAACTTTTGTAACAATTTTGTAAAAAAGATTTATATTTCATAAAGCGTGGTTAAAATATGCCGATAGTACTATTGTGGAGAGATTTCAGGCATTTAAAATTTTCTGTTTTCTTCCCGTCTTAAACTCATGAACTACGCACATTTGGGCAATTTTTCAGCTTAATTTGTTTTTATTTAATTAGGCTTGCCCTTTTTAAAAAAGGAGTAAACCGTTGCAGCAAACAGTACAGTTAAATCTAAAGAGAATGAAAAACTTTATCGGGTTTGCAAGAAGCTATCTTATCAGAAACAATCCGATAAAAGCCTTTGTTGACGGTACTGTTGCGACTGTGAAGGATATGCTCTCAATCAACAAAAAAAGGAAGCTTGCCAAATACAGATTGAATTACCAAATGTACAAATTGAACCAAATGGAAAAACTTATCGCCGCAAACAATGAGCATGTTTTCCTTCGGGGTAATAAATTTAACGAAATGAGATAAAGGCTAAGATGGGTTTAATCACCGCAACAATCAGAAAAACGCAATTGAACAGCTACAGGCTTGATTTAGAATACAAGATGCAGCTTGTTTCAGCATCCAAATTAAACCTGAGCCAAACAGTAAACGATTTATTATCCGTTGCAAGCGACCTGGATTCTGATTCGCCGGAGGCAAAAGCTCTTGAAAAAAGAAAAGAGCGGTTGTATTTGGTTGAAAAGAAGCTGGATGAGCAGATGCAGCGTTACGAAACGCAGCTTAAAATGGTTGAGGCCGAGCTTCAATCTTGCAACCAGATGATTGATAAAAATATTCAATATTCTTATGGCGGCGGAAGATAGCGCCTTTGAAGAGCTTTGAGTTTCGGCTTTTTGAAAGATTTTAAATATCGCTTTTGAATTTAGAGGTTTCAGTAGCGGTGTTTTTGGCTGTATTTACATAAATTGTATAGGTTTCGCCCGTTTTGATTTTTGCATGCCCGCCTCTAATGAAGGCAAAAAGGGAGCTTGCCCCAAAAAGAAAGGATGTGGCATAAATTGCTGGGTAAAGCCAAAGTGCTCTGTTTGCGCCGGTTTTGCTTATTTCCCCATAAAGCGGAATGTTATCGATTGAAAAATTTCCTATAACTAAATCCGAAGGCACGCCCCACATTTTGTTTTGCGAAACTGTTTCAACCCTTGCTTTTATTCGGGTTCCTTTTTTGTAATAAACACCGTTAATTTTTATCGCATTTGCAGTTTCAAAGAAAACTTGGTCCCCTTCCTGCAGCTTTCTTTTTGTAGAAAAAGTGTTCACAGGCTTTATTAGAAGCGGGGTTAAATTTTCAATATTAAAAATTTGGGCTTTGTTTATACTTGAAGATATTGTCCTATCTGTTTTTGGCAGAGTTTCTGTAATTATAATTCTTTTTCTTTTCGGGTTTTTGTTTTTGTTATTTTGTGCAAAATCATCCGTAATGTTTTTATATTGAAACTCTTTTACAGAAAGGGTTTTGTCCAAATTTTCTTCAATAAAATCATCTTTAATGTTAAAGCTTTTAACGGGCTTAATTTTTAAATCTTTTGATAAAGTATTTTCTATAAAATCGTCTTGAATTGCTGTGGTGTCTGTGTTTTTGACGTTTGCAGAACTCTCGGCACTTTTGGCGCTTTCAGCATTTTTGACATTCTTCGCATTTTCAGTGCAAAAAACAGGAATTGTTGTTAAATTAATTAAGGCGAATATGCAGATTGTTGAGAAGATTTTTTTCATTATCCACCTTTAAATTTACAAATAATGCACATTTCCTTTTGATTTTGTCTGAACCTTCTTTTGAAATTTTTTGCGATTTTCTTTTGAAGTTAACAAAAAGTTTTGATAATAAATATTGTTTTTATATTCATTATTTGCAAGGTATTCAGGGTATTTTTTATAGATATATTCATATATTTCCATCATTCTTCTTGAAGTTAAAGGATGATTTGAGCACCAATCGTATCTTGTTTGTGGGAAAGTTTTGCTCATAACAACAATTAAGGCGACGGGGTTGTAACCCGCATTTACCATATAATCTACCGCTCTTTTGTCT
>CANSKM010000046.1 GCA_947647475.1 uncultured bacterium | reverse complement strand
CACCATCCCTTGTTTGAAGGTTTTCTTCAGACGGACTTTCATTTTTAACATTTACCGCAATTCCAAGTATTCTGCGTCCGTCATCGTTAATATAATCATATCTGACTTCGCCAAGATAGAGTTCATAAAAATTTTTCATCTCGTTATCATCGTTTGAAACCCTTGTCTCAACGATGAGTTCGCCGTCGGTGTCGTAATAAATATCTCCGTAAGGTTCTGCAAAGGCGCCCCACTCTTCTATGATTTCATCGGGAATTCCTTCAAAACGCGTTTTTTCTGTTTCGTTTGTTGTCTTTTCCGTGTTTTTATCTTCAATTTCATCAGTTTCTTTGTTTCCGCCAAAAAGCCCGGTGAAGAAATTTCCTATGCCTTTAAAAATGTTTCCAAAGAAATTGCCAATTCCCTGAAACACGCCGCAGATTGCATCCCCGGCTTTTGAAAGCGCTCCCTTGCAAAGCGTTGCATCGCCAATTTCAGGGTCCCATTCAACCTTATCAAAAAGATGAAAACCGGAATGTTCCTGAACCCTTGCCGTGTTTGATGCTGCTGTAAAAACGCTTTCGTTATCTTCTTGAAGCACATCTTCAACATCTTCTTTTTGAAGATATCCGTATTCTACAGGGTTTTTTACTCCGTCAATGGTAATATTTGTCATTCTCTCTTTTCTCTCCGTATGGCAATTTTTGTGTATAACAATCTGTGCGTAATAGTTAATGCGTTATTGTATGCACTATTGGTTTATGTATATATAAAATATATATTTTTTAAATAATTGCCAAAAGAGAAAAATTGGCCTTAATAAAAGTTTACAAAAAAGCTGACAGAAGGTTTTAAGCCATAAATCTTTTATCTATAACTTTTGGGCAAGTTTTTAAAATTTACCCTTGCGTTGTGCCTGCAGAAGCCGCTGCATCAGCTCTTCCTGAAAGCTTTTGCCCGATTGCTTTACCCACGTTGTATGCAGTGATTGACCCCACAACAAACGCGAGGCCTATTCCAACCTTTACTGCCGTCTGTCCGCCTTTTGAAAGGCCTGTGAACCATTTTGCAGCATTGTTTAAACCTTTTGTTGCAAGGTTTTTTATGGAAGATACAATCCCTTTTGATTCGCTTAATTCTTTTGCGCCGTTTTCTGCAATATCAAAAAATGCGCTTTTTGCCGTGCTCATAAGTTTTTCGGTTCCAAACATCAGCCCCATTGCGCTTGTTTCTTCAATTAAGGCTGCATATTGATCATCATCTTTTAAAACGCGAACCCCTGCGGCTGCAATTAACAAAGGATTTACAGCTTTTGCCGCTATTGTTCCTATAACAGAACCGTTACTTGCTTTTGCCGCAGTTTCAAGAGCATCTGCTGCCCCTTCTTTGCCTGCGCTTCTAAGTGTACTGCATATAAAACTGTCCGCTGCATCCGTTGCCTTTAAAACATTTTCGCCAAAAACAGAAGCGTTATGAGATACTTTATCCGTTAAAGAGAGCATCTGTGCGCCCGTTGCACCAAGGCGGCCGGTATCTTTCCCCGTTGCTACTTTCCCTGTGTTTCTTGCACAAAATATGCCTGTTTGAACTATTCCGCTAATCGGATCAGAACACATATAAACTACCTTCCTTCTATACTTTAATAAAGTATTTTTAAATTTAAAAATTGCCCCCGCCCGAAGATTTTTAATATTTGTTTACATGCCCCTTCTTTTCATCTAAAATACTTTTATAACCGCTTTAAATTAAGGTTTGGAAGTTTAATAAAAATGAGGATATAAAAGATGGTAGATGTAAAACCCTTAGAAGCACTGGTTTATAACCAAAATAAGGTGGATATTAAAGATGTAATCGCACCACCCTATGATGTTATTACAAGTGAAGAGCAGCAAAGGCTTTATGATAGAAGCAAATACAATATCGTAAGGCTTATTTTATCTTCCGCAAAAGACAGATATGAAGATGCCAAAGAAAGCTTTGAAAACTGGCAAAAAGAAGGGGTTTTGGTAAAATGTGAAAAGCCTTCAATTTTTTATATCATTCAAAAATATACGACAGAAAACGGCAGAAAAGTTGAGCGCAAAGGGTTTATCGCAAAAAACCACGTTGAAGAATTTTCTTCCAAAAAAATCCTTCCGCACGAATTTACGATGGGCGGCCCAAAAGAAGACAGATTAAAGCTGACACGCGCTTGTGAAGCTAATTTCAGCCAAATTTTTATGGTATATTCAGACCCCTCAATGACAATTGAAAATGAAATCGCCCCAAAATATATGGCAAATGGCCCGTTTATCGATGTTACGGATGATAAAGGGGTGCAAAACCTTGTCTATATAATTGATGGCGAGGATGATATCGCAAAAATCCATACCCTGCTTAAAGATAAGACTCTTTTAATTGCAGATGGGCATCACAGATACGAAACGGCTCTAAATTATTCAAAAGAGGCTAAAAACCCCGAAGCGCAATATGTTATGAGCTATTTTACAAATTCTGAAGATGATAATTTAATCATTTTCCCGACCCACAGAATTATTACAAAATTCATCGAACCTTACGTGCTTTTGGAAAGTGTTAAGAAATATTACGATATGACGGATTACACTTTCACAAGTCAAAATAAAGAAGAAATCAAGGCAAAATTTTTGGCAGACCTTGAAAAATCAAACGCAGAGAGAATTTCAATGGGTCTTTATATGAAAAATGTTAATAAATTTTACCTGCTTGCCTTAAAAGACGGCGTTTTAGATACAATTGATACGCCTGATGTATTGAAAAAGCTTGATTTAACAGTTCTTCATGAATTAATAATATCCAACGAGCTAGGCTACAGTAAGGAAGAGCAGATGTCTCAAGACGGTATAAAATATATAAAACAAGAGTTTGAGGCATTTGATATGATTGATAAGGGCACGGCAGAAGCAAGTTTCATTATGGCATACCCGAAAATGCAGGATATTAAAGACATTTCGGCTGCAGGCTATAGGATGCCCCAAAAATCAACCTATTTTTACCCGAAACTTTTAAGCGGCGTTGCCATAAACCCGCTAAAATAGGAGGTTTCAAAGCTTGCCTTGCGAGTTTTTCTTTGCAGGGCAAGGTTTTAGAGGCGTATAAAATGGAGCTTTTATGCTGACATCAACCTACACAAAATTTGGAGCAAACTACAACAAGGACACAGGCCTTGTTGATTTTACCCTGTTTTCAAAAAACGGTACGGCAGCGCTTTTGTGCATTTTTGATGCGCCAAGGGGCAAAGACCCTGTATACACCTTGAAAATGCTAAAAAACGGGGATGTTTTTGAAACATCCTTTGACCCAAAGCTTTTAGGGGAAAATGTTCCTTTTGATGCTCCTTTTTACTATGGTTACAGGGTTTTTGGGCCAAATTATGAATATACGGAAAATTGGAAACCGGGCGCTAAAAAAGGCTTTAAAATAAGACTTGATAAGGAAAATAACCGTTTTAACCCGAATAAACTTGCCTATGACCCCTATTCAAGGGAGCTTAGCCACCTGCATCACGATGTCAGCAAGGATTTGATTGAGTTTCGCTCTAATGAAAAATCTTTTTTTGTTGATAATGCTAAGATTGCGCCAAAATCCGTTTTTAAAATAACTGAAGAAAAAGAAATAGCCTTGGCTAAAGGCCGCGCGCTTGTTGATGAAATCATAGGTGAAGTCCACCTAAAAAGCCTCACTGCCCTTCAGGATAAAGATTCAAAAGGCACATATAAGGCCGCAGGCGAATTTGCGGCAAATATAAAAGCGCTTGGCGTTACTATGGTTGAATTTTTGCCGATTCAAGAATTCGATGATAAGGAAGATATCGGGAATTACTGGGGTTATATGCCTCTTGCCTATTTTGCGCCGCACAAAAAATATGTGTTCAATACGGCGGATGGCGAGGCTGTGGCTGAATTTCAGGAAATGATTGATGCCCTGCACAAGGAAAATATCAAAGTCTGCATGGACGTTGTTTACAACCACACGGGCGAAGCCAGGATTTATAACGGCGACCCGACCGATGTAAACCTTTTTTGCTACGCGCTTATAGACAATAAAGAATACTACAAGGCAGCAGAGACGGGCTTTTATGCTGCAAATTCAGGCTGTCATAACGATGCAAACACGGCAAAACCGGGTTTTCAAAATATTATAATCGATTCGCTTGAATACTGGATAAGGCAAGGGGTTGACGCCTTCAGGTTTGACCTTGCGGTGTCTTTGATGGACACAGACACCGGTGCAAACACGCGCTATGACAGGAATAGAAGCATCATAGGCAAAATGAAAGAAAAGCTTGAAGAACGGGGTATCAAGGTAAATGCGCCAAATGAAGCGGGTTTAGATGATATTCATTCCGTTAATTTAATCGCAGAACCCTGGACCTGCAGCGGCTATAATGCTTACCAGCTCGGGAATTTTCCGGAATTTTTTGCCGAATGGAACGATGTTTCAAGAAACACAATCCGCGCCTTTTCTGTGCGCCCAAATTCGGTGGATTTCCTTGCCGTAAGGCACATTTTAACAGGCAGTCCGCACAAATTCGGTACTCAAAACAGGTCATTAAATTTTGTAGCATGTCATGACGGTTTTACCTTGTGGGACTTGAATTCTTACGATAAAAAATCTGAAAACACCTGTGGCGGTTCGGATTGGGAGCTTTGCTCATCCTTTAACGGCAATAAAACCTTGAGAGATAAGGCAATCAGAAATGAAATGGCTTTGCTGGCGCTTTCTTTCGGCTCTCTTATGGTGCAAATTGATGATATAGTGTTGCATTCCAAGGGCGGCAATAACAACAGCTATAATATTGATGGCCCGACAAATTATATAGACTTTACCCCAAAGGGTGAAAAAGAGGCGCTTTCGGGCTTTATTAAAAACCTGATTGAATTTAGAAAAAACCATAAAATTTTTACGGATGAACTTTACGTTAAAAATATGGAATTTTTTGGTCACCTTGCCCGCCCGTTCCCTGCTATTTCGCCGTTTTGGACCCTTCCTGATATGCGCTTTATGTCATTTATGACAAACAATGAGGCTGAAACCCTCTTTGTTGCGATGAATAAAGGGAATTCAGAAGTCAAATTCATTCTTCCGAGGGAGCCTTACGCTGCCCACAAGAAATTTTATGTTGTTTTTGACACAAAAAATAATGATTTCAACCCTGAAGGCGTGCTCTATGAGGCTGTTGGTGAGGAGCCAACCTATACAATTGAGCCGCACACAATGGTTTTAATGCTTATAAAGCCTTAAAAGCCGTGTCTTTGGGGGATTTATCTTATAAAGACAATTTGCAAAGGGATTTAAAATGGAACTTTTGGATATTTTTAAAACGTTGGTGAAAATTCCTTCTCCTTCAATGAGTGAGGGGCTTGTAGCCGATAAAATAATTGAAATTTTAACAAATGCCGGAATTTTTGCAAGACGTGATGATTACGGCAATGTGTATGCTGAAATTGACGGCAAAAACCCTGATAAACCGCCGCTTTTACTCTCTTCGCATATGGATGTTGTGGGAGATGATTCCCCTGTAAATATTGTTGAAAACGGTGTTTTTATTGAAACTGACAAGAAAAGGACCCTTGGGGCGGATGATAAAGCAGGTGTGGCGGCAATTTTAAAGCTTCTATTAGACATAAAAAGTGAAACCGACAGCCTTTCGGGTGGAGAAAAACCCCTATATGGCAAGGTGGAAGCGGTTTTTACTCGTGATGAAGAAAATTCAATGACGGGAATTGAAAATGTTGAATTTAACCGCTTAAAGTCAGAGTATGCCTTAATTTTAGACTCCGATAAGCTCGGAAATTTTGAAATATCGGGAGCAGGATACATTAAGCTTACAATTTCCGTGAAAACCCCATATGGCGGGCATTCCGGGCTTGATATTTCGGATAAAAAAAGATTGAATGCGGCAAAAATTATAGCGGAAATCATCGAAAAAGTGCCTCAGGGGGTGCAAAAAGCCGACAAGACGGGCACCATAACCTCTATAAACCTTGGTTCTGTTATCGGGGGTGGGGTTGAAAACGCGCTCTACGAGGCGGTTAAGAGGAATTTAAAAGGAGCTGAGGCTATAGAATTTGTCGCCAAAAATTCGATGTCAAACATTATAAACACATCCGCTTTTGCGCACTATTCCCTAAGAAGCTCTGATATCAAGGCCAAGGACGATTTGATTACAAAAATTGAAGAAATATTAAGAGAATTTAACAAAAAATACGATGGCCTTGCAGTGGCAAAGCTTGAAATAGAGGAACATTTGCCTATTTTTGAAAAATCTGATGATGAATTTTTAATTCAAATTGCCCGAAAAGCAGCTGATAGCGCTGGAATTAATCTAAAAGTTTCATCGTTTCATGCAGGTGCTGAAACGCATATTTATGCAAACAGGAAAAATGCCGAAGGTAAAGCTTTTAAGCCGGTTTTGGCCGGAATTGCGGATGTGTTTAATATGCATTCAGCTGATGAAAAAATTGATATTGAAAGCTATAAAAAAGGATATGAGTTTTTAAAGGCCTTTTTAAGGGCGCTTTAGGAGGTTAAAATCCTGTAAAAAAGCTTTTTAAAAGCTTTAGCGCCGTTAAAAAACCGTAAAACCGCCCGGGGCAAAGAAAAATAACTTATGCAAAATAGAGTAATAAATAACATTTTACTTCTAATCACCGCATTCATTTGGGGCGCAGGCTTTGTGGCCCAAAGGGCCGGTATGGATTTTATCGGGCCGTACACCTTTAACTGCGCAAGAAGCTTTCTGGGCGCGCTTTCCCTCCTGATTTTAATCGGAATTTTTAAAATTAAAAAAGGCCCGAACAGAAAAATGAACAAGTGGGAAGAGCGCCGCTATATGCTGAAAGCGGGCGCTATTTGCGGGCTTGCGCTGTTTTTTGCAAGTTCTGTTCAACAGGTCGGAATGGTTTATACGACGGCCTCAAAAGCGGGTTTTATCAGCTCTATGTATATAATTATTGTGCCTTTGATATCCGTTCTTTTGGGTCGAAAATTCTCTCCCTGTCTGTGGTTTGGGGTGTTTTTAGGGGCGCTTGGGCTATATTGTCTTTGTGGGTCAAATGGCTTGCGGCACATAGGTTATGGCGATATTTTAATAATGATTTCTGCAATTTTATATTCCGTGCACATTTTAACAATCGGATATTTTGCCCCAAAAGTAGATAGTGTAAAGCTTTCCTGTGTTCAGTTTGTCGTTGCTGGCGCTGTGGGCTTAATTCCGGCGTTTCTTTTCGAAAATCCGGCTTGGGCAGGGCTTTTAGCTTGTGCCGGCCCACTCTTTTTTGCAGGCGTTGTGTCTTGCGGAGTTGCTTATACTCTACAAATTGTTGCACAAAAAAATACAAATCCCGCTGTTGCATCCCTCCTTTTAAGCTTTGAGAGCGTGTTTGCGGTAATTACAGGGTTCTTAATTCTCCATGAAACTCTTACAATAAGGGAGATAATCGGCTGTATCTTAATGTTTACGGCTGTTTTGGCTGCTCAATATAAGGGCAAAAATTCTAAAAACCTTGATAACTCTGAGGCTATTTCTTCTAAATGCTGTTCGTAGCTAAATTTTGACGCCCACATGCCTAAAAAACTTCATGCCGCTTGCTTTTTAGCGTTTGCAACGTTTTTTGTTTTTCTCTAAAACCCTTCTCTTGTAATACTTTTGGGCTAATATTTTAAACCCTTGTAAAAATATTTTAAATTTGTTAAAATGGTAATCTTCCAAAAAACTTTTATTGCGCAATGTGAAATTTTTGAGAGGTTGGATATGCCTGTAATGCCTATAAATTCTGCATCTTTGGCTTTCAAGGGGAATGGCACCCCAAAGAAAAAAATTAAAGTAAAAAATGCTCTTAAAGCCGCTTTGGCCCTTGGCGCGGCGACTACGGCTGTTGCCTATACCACCCAAAAAGGCAAGGGAGGGTACGTAGATATGATTATATCTGAACTTCAGCCCTTAAAGAGGTCTGCGCTAAAATTTTTATCAGGAATTTTCCACAAAATTTCACCCTAAAACGCTGATATAGCTTAAAATTAATTTTAAAAACGGCCTTATGTTGCAAAATTTTATTTAAAAACCCTTGTGCCGTCTGCCTTTTAGCTTTTTTACGTTTTAAACTCTTGAATTTTGGCTTTTTTAATCATTTTTTGCTTTAAAAATCCTTATTGGAAGAGTGTTTTAACGTTTTAAATTCCTTAAAAGTGCTGTCAACATTGCTTTTTTGGCCTATTATAATTTTGTAGAAGCTAAAAAATGGTTTAAATGCTTATGCAGCCTTGAAAATTAGGGTTTAAAATCTGAAAATCCTTTAAACAAGGTGGTTCCACGTATTTAAAACATCTAAAAGCCTTTTACCTCCTTGTTTTTCCCTGTTGATAAATTATTAAAAATCCTAAGCGTTGTAAAAAAACTTGCAAATTTCCTACAAAAGGACCCTTTCAAAATTTTTTTCAAGGGGTAAAATTTAAAACTATGGACACGGTTTTAAATTTGACATTGGCAGAAGTTCTAAAGTCCTCGTTAACAGAGGCTTTTTGGGATTGTATAGGGATTATCCCCTTGCTATTGTTGATTTTTTACCTTATTGAAATTGTTGAATATTTTTATTCTGATAAAATTTTGCATTTTGCAAAGCTTTCAAAAAAGGCGGGACCCTTTCTGGGTGCGCTTTTTGCGGCAATTCCCCAGTGCGGGCTTTCAATAATTGCAAGTACGATGTATTGTAAGCGTTTTATTACAAAAGGGACGCTGCTTTCCGTGTATTTGGCAACCTCGGATGAAGCTATACCGGTGCTTTTGGCTTCTCCAAAGCGCGTGGAAATTATTGTTCCGCTGATTTTAATAAAGCTTGCAGTGGCGCTTGTTGCGGGGTATCTGATTGATTTTCTTTTCCCCTCAAAGCTTGATTTGGCGCCGCTTTCGGATGCAAAAGTTAAAATTGAAAAAGGATGCCACAGCCATGAGATTGTAAAAAATTCTGAAAGCGCCCAGGGAAGCGGGCTTCGGAGTATTTTATTTCATCCTTTGGTGCACACTTTAAGTGTTGCCTTTTTTATTTTTGTTGTCACATTTCTTGTAAACACCTGTATTTTCGCGCTTTCGGGCGGCAGTACAGATTCATTTAATTTTTCAATATTTCAAAATAACCTTGTGCAGCCTGCAATAGCGGCGTTTTTTGGGATAATTCCAAATTGCGCAGTTTCAGTTGGTATAACAATTCTTTATATAAAGGGTGTAATCACCTTTGCCTCTTGCGTTTCGGGACTCTGTGCGGGCGCGGGGCTTGGGCTTTTGGTGCTCTTGAAGAATAATAAAGACAAAAAAGACACGGCTCTAATTTTGGCGCTTCTCCTTGCTATCAGTGTCTTTGCAGGATATTTAACTTTGTTTTTCAGGTCGTAGTTGTTTTTAGTATATTCAAGTTGTGTTTATCTTAAAAAAACAATACTGCAATGAGGGTGAAAAAGTAGGCAGCAAGGAAGATTTGGGTGGTTTTATCTTTATAAATAAAATCGGCAGGGTCCATAAATTCTTTTGAAAGGTTTGAAAGATATAAAAGCCTGAAAACCACAAGGGAGAAGGGAATTGCCGTAATGTACAAATAGCCTGTGCCTGCGCGCTCTATGGTTTGGGTGTCCATAACGTATGCAAAATAAAAAGAAATGGAGAGTATGGCATTGGCTAAAACAAACTGCTCCAAGGTTTTTAGGTCAAATTTTTCGACAGATTTTCTTTTGTGCGCGCCGCCTTTTTCAAATTCAAGCCGTCTTTTTGAAAAGGTGAAAAACATTGATACAAAAAAGGTTAAGAGGATTACAAGGGGCGAAGGTAGTACGGCTATTGCAGCACAGCCTGCTAAAATCCTGAAAATGAAGCCCAGTGCTATGCAACAGGCATCTATGATTTCAAAATTTTTAAGCAAAACGGTGTAGAAAATATTTAAAACTACATAAAGTGCCAAAACAAGCAGGCACAAGGGATTGAGGTAGAAACAGGCTGCAAAGCCAAGTCCGAGAAGGAAAAGCATGATAG
>CANSKM010000045.1 GCA_947647475.1 uncultured bacterium | reverse complement strand
GTTTGAGCGAACTTCCTGATTTGATTGAAATTCAGAAGAAATCGTTTGAATGGTTTTTAAAAGAGGGCTTAAAGGAAGAGCTTCTGTCTTTTTCTCCTATTAAAGACTATACCGGAAGATTGGAACTCCATTTTCTTCCGAATTATACATTCGACAACCCGAAATATACGATTGAAGAAGCAAGAATTCACGATTCAACCTATTCAAAACAACTAAAAGTTATGATGAGGCTTGTTAACCGTGATTCAGGTGAAATCAAGGAACAGGAAGTATATATCGGCGACATCCCCACAATGACAGATAAAGGTACTTTCATTGTAAACGGTGCAGAACGTGTTATCGTATCTCAAATCGTTCGTTCTCCCGGTATTTACTATAAAAAAGAAGTTTCCCCAACCGGAAAACGTTTATATAACGCAACTTTGATTCCAAACAGAGGTGCTTGGCTTAAAATTGAAACAGATTCAAACGACTTAGTGTACGTTAAAATCGACAAAAACAGAAAAATCTTAGCCACAACCTTGTTAAAAGCTTTGGGCATCACTCCTGTTGAAATGGAAACTCTTTTCACCCACTTTGAATTCTTAAAGAAAACTTTGGAAAAAGATACCACAAATTCAACGGATGAAGCTTTAATCGAAGTTTATAAAAAATTAAGACCGGGCGATCCTGCATCAGCTGCGGGCGGAAGGTCAATCCTTGAAGCAAGATTTTTCGATGAAAAGAAATATGACATCGGAAAAGTGGGTCGTTATAAATTAAACAAAAAATTAAACTTAAACCTTCCTGAAACCCAAAGAACACTCACTGTTCAGGATATCGTTGCAGGGGTTGAATACTTAATCAACCTTACATACGATGAAGGCGTTTTGGATGATATTGATCACCTCGGAAACCGTCGCATCCGTTCTGTTGGTGAATTATTGCAAAACCAGTTCAGAGTTGGTTTATCAAGAATTGAAAGAATTGTTAAAGAAAGAATGACTCTTCAGGATTCTGAAACTTTAACACCTTTGAATTTGTTAAACGTTAAACCTCTAAACGCTGCAATCAAGGAATTCTTTGGTTCATCACAGTTATCACAGTTTATGGACCAGACAAACCCCTTGGCAGAGTTAACGCATAAAAGACGTATTTCAGCATTGGGACCCGGCGGTTTGATGAGAGAACGCGCTGGTTTTGCCGTTCGTGACATCCACCCTTCTCAATACGGACGTATTTGCCCGGTTGAAACGCCTGAAGGCCCGAACGCAGGTCTTATCGGCTCTCTTGCAACTCACGCAAGGGTGAACGACTACGGTTTTGTTGAATCTCCGTTCTTTGTTGTAAAAGACGGCGTTGTAACGGAAGAAGTTCACTATTTAACGGCTGATGAAGATGAAAACTACCGTGTGGCACCTGCGGACGTTGAGTTGGATGAAAACAGAAGAATTAAAGAACCGTTTATTCCTGTAAGATATCGTTCCGAATTTACTATGGGCGATTCTAAAAAGGTAGACTACTTCGGCGTTTCACCGATTCAGATTATCTCTGTTGCAACGTCTTTGATTCCTTTTATTGAACACGACGATGCTAACCGTGCTCTAATGGGTTCAAACATGCAACGTCAGGCCGTTCCGCTTCTAATTACCCAAAGACCTGTTGTAGGTACCGGTTTAGAAAAAAGAGCAGCTAAAGACTCAGGTATGGTGTCTGTTTCAGAGGTTGACGGTGAAGTTATAAGAGTTGTCGGCGAAGAAATCCACATTAAAGACGACAACGGCAAAGTTCATCAATACCAATTGTTAAAATATATAAGATCAAACCAGGATACCTGCATCAACCAAAAACCGCTTGTTCGCGCAGGCCAAAGAGTTAAAGCGGGCGATGTTATCGCAGACGGCGCTTCAACTCATATGGGCGAACTTTCACTCGGCAAAAACGTACTTGTTGCGTATATGCCTTGGGAAGGTTACAACTACGAAGATGCTATTCTGATTAATGAAAGATTGGTTTATGACGATGTGTTCACATCCGTTCACATTGAAAAACTTGAAATAGACGCTCGTCAGACAAAACTCGGACCGGAAGAAATCACAAGAGAAGTTCCGAACGTTTCTGAAGATGCTATTCGTCATTTGGATGAAAGAGGTATCGTTAGAATTGGTGCAAGAGTTTATGCAGACGACATTTTGGTTGGTAAGATTACACCGAAGGGTGAATCCGAACATCCTCCGGAAGAAAAACTTTTAAGAGCAATCTTTGCTGAAAAAGCAAGAGATGTTAAGGATAATTCTCTACGCGTTCCTCACGGCGAAGGCGGAAGAGTAGTCGATGTTAAAGTGTTTGACCGTGAAAAAGGGGACGAGCTTCCTCCGGGCGCAAACACAGTAATCAGAGTATATATCGCACAAAAGAGAAAAATCTCTGTCGGCGATAAACTTTCAGGACGTCACGGAAACACGGGTATTGTATCCCGTATCCTTCCAAAAGAAGATATGCCGTTTCTTCCTGACGGAACTCCGATTGATATCGTTCTTAACCCTCTTGGTGTTCCTTCCCGTATGAACGTTGGCCAAACATACGAATGCTTGCTTGGTTTAGCTGCGTACTTAACAGGAAATCACTATATGGCTCCTCCGTTCGATGAAATGTACGGGGCAGCGCAATCTGAAGTTGCAACAAGAGAAGAACTTATAAAAGGTATTAAAGAATCAGGCTGCGACTGGGTTAGAGAAGACGGTAAGGTAACGCTTTATGACGGCAGAACCGGCGAACCGTTCGATGAGCCCGTTGCTGTTGGTCTTTCTTATATCCTGAAATTAGTCCACCTTGTTGACGATAAAATTCACGCAAGATCAACAGGCCCGTACTCACTTGTTACCCAACAGCCTTTAGGCGGTAAAGCTCAATTCGGCGGCCAAAGGTTCGGGGAAATGGAAGTTTGGGCACTTGAAGCTTACGGTGCCGCTTACACTCTTCAAGAAATGTTAACAATCAAATCAGACGATGTTAACGGAAGGTCAAGAGCGTATGAGGCAATCGTTAAGGGCGATAACATCCCGCGTCCCGGTATTCCTGAATCATTCAAGGTATTGGTACGCGAATTACAAAGTATCGGCCTTGATATTGCGGTTGCTAAAAAAGGCGGCGAAGAAGTTGATTTAATGTCTGACACGGATGATCTTAGAAAATCCGCACCGAAAAGAGTTCTTTCAGATATGGACTCAGAACTTTTGAACATCAATTTCTTTGAAACACCGACAACTTTCAAAGACTAATCAAAACGAATAATAATAAATAAAATTAAGGAGACAGAATAAAGTGTCAACAAGCATAGATTATTTTGATTATATACGAATCTCAATAGCATCAAGTGAGAGAGTTCTAAAATGGTCATACGGCGAAGTTACAAAGCCTGAAACCATTAACTACAGAACCTTGAAACCCGAACGTGACGGACTTTTTTGCGAAAGAATCTTTGGGCCTTCAAAGGATTGGGAATGCTATTGTGGTAAATATAAAAGAGTACGTCATAAAGGTATTATCTGCGAACGTTGCGGCGTTGAAGTTACAGATTCAAAAGTTCGTCGTCACAGATTGGGCCACATTAAGCTTGCAGCGCCCGTGAGCCACATTTGGTTCTTAAAAGGCATCCCGAGCTATCTTGGCCTCCTTCTTGATATGACATTAAAAGATTTGGAGCAAATTATCTACTTTAACAACTATGTTGTAGTGGATGGCGGCGAAAGCCCGTTTAGAAAATTCCAGCTTTTAACCGAAGAAGAATACGAAGATTACATCCTTGAAAACGAAGACAGTCAGTTAAAAGTGGGCATCGGTGCCGAAGTAATTAAAGAGTTATTATCAGAAATCGAACTCAACAAATTGGCTGACGATATCAGGGCTGAGCTTGATTCTGCAGGCGGTTCCGTTCAAAAGAGAGCCAAATTAATCAAAAGATTAAGATTGGTTGAATCTTTAATTGAATCTGAAACAGAACCGACTTGGTTTATTATGGATGTTCTCCCTGTAACTCCTCCGGACCTTCGTCCTATGGTTCAGTTGGACGGCGGACGTTTTGCAACATCAGACTTGAATGACCTATACAGAAGAGTTATCAACAGAAACAACCGTCTTGCAAGATTGTTGGAAATGGGCGCTCCTGAAATTATCGTAAGAAACGAAAAAAGGATGCTTCAGGAAGCGGTTGACGCTCTTATTGATAACGGCCGCCGCGGAAGAACCGTTGTAGGCCCGAACTCAAGACCTTTAAAATCATTATCAAATATCATCGAAGGTAAACAAGGCCGTTTCAGACAGAACCTGTTGGGTAAACGTGTAGATTACTCAGGCCGTTCAGTTATCGTTGTAGGTCCGCAGTTGAGCTTAAACCAGTGCGGTCTTCCGAAAGAAATGGCAATCGAACTCTTTAAGCCGTTTGTTGTTAATAAATTAATTGAACGCGGTTTGGTTCAAAATATTAAATCTGCGAAAAAGAAAATCGAAAGATCAGAGCCCATTGTATGGGATATATTAGAAGAGGTTGTAGACGGACATCCGGTTCTCTTAAACCGTGCCCCAACCCTTCACAGACTTGGTATTCAGGCTTTTGAACCGATTTTGGTTGAAGGCAGAGCAATCCAGTTACACCCGCTTGTTTGTACGGCATTCAACGCCGACTTCGACGGTGACCAAATGGCTGTTCACGTGCCGCTTTCAATTGAAGCGCAAACCGAAGCCAGAATGCTTATGCTTGCAACAAACAATATCCTGGCTCCTGCAACCGGTAAACCGATTATCACTCCTTCTCAGGATATGGTACTTGGTATTTACTACTTAACAATTCTTAAAGACGAAAGCGCACCTGTTAAAGGCTATTTCCACAACTTTATGGATGCAATTTCAGCTCTTGAGCTTGGAAATATCAAACTTCACGACAAAATTGTCGTAAGAGATGAAGAAGGCAGAAGAATTGAAACTACCGCAGGAAGAATCATGTTTAACGAAACGGTTAGAAAATCCGTACTTGCCCACTAAAGCTAAAGCCTTGGGGCAAGCGGGTTTAGAACTACAACGTCCGGTTAAACAAAATAAATTTTAAAGAACTTTAAAAAAGAGGGAAAAAATAAAAATGACAACTTTGACTCCTGAAAGTGCAGCAAAAAAGAAGAAACATATAGATTTCATAAATAAAACCGTGGATAAAAAGGGCTTAAATAAGCTTCTTGCACAAATTTATTTAGAGATGGGCGGTGCAAAAACGGCTGAGCTTGCAAACAACCTTAAAAACTTAGGGTTTAAATATGCAACAAAAGCAGGCACCACAATTTCAATCCACGACCTTTCCGTTCCGTCCGTTAAAGGGAAGCTTTTAAAAGAAGCTCAGGAACAGATTGAACAATCAACCTATCGTTATATGAAGGGTGAAATTACAGAGGTTGAACGTTATACAAAGGTTATCGACACCTGGTCTGAGACAACAGCAAGATTAACCGAACAGGTTGTAGAAAACTTTGATAAATTAAACCCCGTTTATATGATGGCATTCTCCGGTGCGAGAGGTAACTTATCTCAGGTATCCCAGCTTGTTGGTATGCGTGGTTTGATGGCAGATGCGCAAGGTCAGATCATCGACTTGCCGATTAAATCAAACTTTAAAGAAGGCTTATCTTGTACCGAATACGTTATTTCATCATACGGTGCACGTAAAGGTCTTGTAGACACGGCGCTTAAAACAGCCGACTCAGGATATTTGACAAGACGTCTTGTTGACGTTGCACAGGATGTAATTATCCGTGATACCGATTGCCACACTCAAAAATCAATCAAAATGACCGCTATTATGGACGGTGAAAACGTAATCGTTCCTTTATTAGACAGATTACTTGGAAGAACCGTTGCGCAAGATATTTTAGATAAAGACGGAAACGTTTTAATTGAAAGAAATACAACGATTAACCGTGATGATATTGCAAAAATCAGCGATTTAGGCCTCACTGAAGTTGATGTAAGGTCAACCTTAACTTGTGAACTTGAATACGGTATTTGCCAAAAATGTTACGGTTGGGCAATGACAACTCAAAAACTTGTTGATGTTGGCGAAGCTATCGGTACAATTGCTGCTCAGTCAATCGGTGAACCCGGTACACAGCTTACGATGAGAACATTCCACACGGGCGGTGTATTCAAAGGTTCGGGTGCTATGAAACAAGTATTGGCACCGTTTGACGGTACAATTGAAGGTTCTGTTCGAACAAGAGAAATGAGAACCCGTCACGGGGATGTTGTTCAGGTTGCAATTAAAGAAGCTGATGTTACATTTAAAGGCAAAAAAGAATCTGAAAAAATCCACATTCCTGCCGGTGCGAAGGTAATGTTCACCGAAGGTGCGGAATTCAAAAAAGGTGATAAAATCGCAGAATTTGAACCTGTTTCAAAGGGCGATGGTTCACGTTTAACCGAAAAAGCGACAAAAGATATCACTTCAGATATTTCAGGTGAAGTTGTATTTGACGATTTTGTTGCAGATGAAAAGAAAGACCGTCAGGGAAACATCTCAAGAACATCAAACAAATCAGGTATTGTTTGGGTTTTGGGCGGCGATGTTTACACACTTCCTGCAGGTTCAAAGATTTTAGTTTCAGACGGACAGAAAATCAAAAAAGGCGAAAAGCTTGCTGAAACTTTGATTGTATCAGAACACGGCGGTGAAGTTCGCGTAAATAATTCACTTGAAGTTGAAAAAGTTAAATTTGAAGGCAGAACAATTAATAAAATTGTTGCAGGTAAAGAATTAACTATCGTTATCGCTTCAATTCAGCCTTCAAATGCCGTATTTGAACAAACCAAAAAAGAACAAATTTGGCATGTAACTTCAACTGATGAAAAATACATTGTTAAATCTCCGATTGATACAACCGTTGAAAACGGTATGATTATCGCCGAATTAATTGATGATGAACACAAAGTAACATCATCCGGTGAAATCAGATATAACGGCATTGAAGTGGATGAAAACCAGGTGGTTGTTCAGGGTGGTGAAGTTGTATTTATCCCTGAAGAAATTCACCAAATTTCAAAAGATTCATCTCTTAAACTTGTTGAGTCAGGAACTTACGTTGAAGCGGGCACTGAAGTTGTAAAAGACCTCTATACCCATATTGACGGTATTGTTGAAATTAAAGAGTTTAACGATATTATCCACGAAGTAATTGTTCGTCCCGGCGAATTGCACACTTTGGATTCAATCAACGACTTAAAAGTTGAAGAAAACGAAGTAATTAAAGCGGGCACGGTTGTTGCAGGTAAAATTAAAGCAAAAGTTGATTCAATCGTTACAATCGTTGAAAATGATTCCGATGTTCTTGAACTTGATGATTTAGACGAAGAAATCACGGAAGATATCGTGGATGAAGATTCACTCGATAAACAATCCGTTCAAATCTTAATCAGGCCGGTTCAAAGCTTCAAGATTGAACCTAAGGATGTTTCAATCGAATTTGATACAACCGATGAATCAATTGAAATTCTTCCTTTAACACAATTACAATATAAAGACGGCGCAAGAGTTAGAAACCTTGACGGTGCTGTTCTTACAAGAACATCTCTCGTTCTTTCAATGTCAGGATATTTAAGCCACTTAAAAGGCTTGGTTGAGCTTGATAAAGAAGGCAATTTGAAGATTGTTGTTCTTGAAACATTAATTGTAAGACGTGAACAGGACGATGCAAGAACCTTGTCTTCAACCCAAACGGAACTTTTGGTTGAAAACGGACAGATAATTGAACCGAGAACTCCTGTTACAAAAACACAGGTATTATCCGTTGATAATTCAATTGCAAGCATTAAATCACCCGATAAGGAACTTAGAAGATTACTTTTGGTTTCTGAAAAATATGAACAAAAAGTGCCGATTAACTCTAAACCGACGGTTAAAACGGGCGAATTTGTGAAGCTTGACAATGTGGTTTCATCTTCAGGTGATACATCAACCGCTTCCGGTCAGGTGATTGCCGTGAATAAAGATTCTGTAACGGTAAGATTGGGCAGACCGCATTTAATCAGCCCCGGTACGCTTTTACAGGTTGAAAACGGCGCTTTGATTTTAAGAGGCGATCTTCTTGCAACGTTGGTATTTGAAAGACAAAAAACGGGCGACATTGTTCAAGGTCTTCCAAGGGTTGAAGAACTTCTTGAAGCAAGAAAACCGAAAGACTCTGCAATCGTTGCGGAAGAAGACGGCGTAGCCGAAGTTGAAATTGAAGATGATGTTGCAAGACTTTACATCGTAAATGAAAACGGCAGAACCGAAATTAAATATCCGATTGAATCCAGCGTAATTGTTATGGATAAACAGAAGATAACAAAAGGTCAGCCGTTAACTTCAGGCCCCTTGAACCCGCATGACGTTATTCGTCTAAGAGGAACGTTTGCGGCACAGCAATACCTCGTAGATGAAGTTCAAAGGGTATATCGTTCACAAGGCGTTGAAATTGCCGACAAACACGTTGAAGTTATCGTAAGGCAGATGAGTAAGAAGGTTAAAGTTGTAGATTCAGGTACAACAAAACTTCTCCCGGGCGAACTTGTTGAGCTCAAGGTTATTGAAGCTGAAAACGCAAGAGTTGAGGCTGAAGGCGGCGAAGTTGCAACGTATGAAGCATTATTGCTTGGTATCACGAAGGCTTCATTGAACACTGAATCCTTCATCTCAGCTGCATCCTTCCAGGAAACAACAAGAATCTTGACGGAAGCTGCTGTTGAAGGCAAGAAAGACCTGCTCAGAGGCTTGAAAGAAAACGTTATTATCGGTAGGTTAATTCCTGCAGGTACGGGGTATCATCATTTGATTAATGCAAATGAAGAAAAAGAAAAAGAAGCCTTGAAACGTGCTCAGCAAAAGAATCAGGCAAGAAAACCTTCTGCAATTTTGGAAGAAATTGAAGGAATGTTTGGAACACCTGATTTTACAATTGAGTAGAAATTGGTTAAATATTATAAAAGGGCTGTGGGCAATGCTTACAGCCCTTTTAATTTTTGAATATTGTTTTTATGTTTTATGCTTTTTTCAAATCCAGGACACAGCGCACAGAAAGAGCGCGTGTAGAAGTGTTATTACAGCTGTCACTAAAACTTCCGCTATTTACGTTGCGACAAAAATATCCAGAACTTGTCGTAGTACCTGACCATAAGTTACTCGGGTAGCAGTAGTTATTGTTAGAGCCCGTGCAGCCGCTGGTATGGTAGTAACACTGCAGAGCGCCATAACCTGAATTGTGGTCGCAGAGCGTCCGCAGTTCAAATCCAGGACACAGCGCACAGAAAAGGCATAGGTAGGTGCTATTAGATATGGCGCGTTCCAAGTGCCACTATTTAGATAACTGTTATAGTAGCTTGAACCGCTGCTCGTGCCTGACCATACCTGATTCGGGTAGCAGTTGCTATTGTTGGAGCCCGGGCAGCCGCCGCTCTTGTTCGTGCACTGCAAGGCGCCGCGACTGGCTGAACCGCCGTCACAGAGCTGTTTGTCCGTAGCTTTTTCTTGTATTTTAAGAAAACAAATCCAGGACACAGCGCACACCAAAGGCTCTGTCGTTAGGACACCAGCCGCTGCCACAACCGCCTGTAAGGTTAAATGTGCCTGAATTCAGATAAGGTGTGTGAACTTCAGAACCATTAACTGTACCTGACCATACAAAGTTCGGGTTGCAGTTGCCGCTATTGCTCGCTCCCGGGCAGCCACTACTCTTATTGGAACATCGCAAGGCACCGTAACTACCTGAACTGTTGTCGCAGAGTGTCTGCAGTTCAAATCCAGGACACAGCGCACACCGGTAGCATAGGCAGAACTATTGAAAGTCAGATTGAAACTGCCTGATTTCAAACGATAGCCCCAAAGATTGCCGCTTACTGCCGAAGCCCATACGCCGTCCGGGTAGCAGTTGTTATTGTTGGAGCCCGGGCAGCCGCTAGTGTTATATTTGCACTGCAAGGCGCCATAACCTGAATTGAGGTCACAGAGTGTCTGTAGTTCAAATCCAGGACACAGCGCACAGTACCAGTA
>CANSKM010000044.1 GCA_947647475.1 uncultured bacterium | reverse complement strand
GCATTAGGGTGCTCTTGAAGCTTGTCCCAATCTTCTTTTGAAAGTTTGCCTTTCTTATCAAAAAGCCTTTCATCGATTGTAATTTTACCGATATTTTGCAATAACCCTGCATAATATATTAAATCTGTTGTTTTTTCGTTCAATTCAAGGAAATTGCAAATTTCGCGGGATAAATCCGCAGTTCTTTTTGAATGATTGTTTTTATATTTCCCTTTAAGGTCAACCGCAACGGCTAATTTTTCAACAAAAGCCTGCTGCTTGTCGCCAAGGTCGCCTATGATTGTTGTAAGCTGAGCTCTAAGGTTTAAAAGTTCGCTTGTTGAAACAGAATCAGTGTTTACAACCCTTTTTACCTGCTCGATAAGTTTTTGAATACCAAGAGAGGTTACAAAAAGCCCTGCGGTAATTTTTAAAAGGTCAATAAAATCCGCTTCCAAGGGGCGTTAATAGGGCGTGTCGTTTCAATTGCACCAATACATTCAAACTTATTTTTCATCGGGAAGACAATAACCTGTTTCCCGTTTTCATTCAACATTATAACTTCTTCGTTTTCATAGCTTTTTTCAATGTGAGAAGTTACTTTTTCATTTGCAATGTCTGATGATGTTCCCGCAAGCTTAATGGGCTCATCTTTCTTTGCAAGATAAATCACACATTTTTCCAAAGAAAGCATGAGTTTTATCGTTCTTGCAATTGAATTATAAATAATAAAATCTTCGTTTGATTCAAACCCCAAAATTGAAAGGGTTGAATCGATTGAATATATAGAAATAAGCTCTAAAAGCTGGTCTTTTAATCTTTCGTTTTTTGTTTTTACTTTATCGCTGATTTTATGTGCAAAATCAGGCGAAATTAAATGTTCACAAAGAAAATCGCCAAGATTTAGGGCAAAAATCTCCTCAATAGGGTCATTCTCTAAAACGCCAACGGACACAAGCTCTCCTTCTTTTGGGGCATCCAAACCGGGGGCATTTTTTGAGTTTTTAAATTCTTCCATTATAAGTTCCTAAAAAATAAATCTTCTACTTCTTATTTTAGTTATCGGCACAAATTTCAAAAACTTTTGCGTTTTTTTAAAAAAAATTAAAAATTTTATACTAAAGTTTACAAAAAACCTAACCTAAGTATTAAAAATGTGCTAAAATTATTGAATTATGGGAATTATGGAAAATTCAGTAGGCATTGTCGAAACAAAATATTTTAAATTTGATGAAGAAATTGTGCTTGAATCCAAAAAAACTCTTCAAAATATTCAGGTTGCATACGAAACTTACGGTACGCTGAATTCCGCTGGCGACAATGCAATTTTAGTATGTCATGCCCTAACGGCAGATGCCCATGCTGCAGGGTACCATAGCGAAAACGACAGAAAACCCGGCTGGTGGGAAACAATGATTGGCCCCGGCAAAGCTTTTGATACGGATAAATTTTTTGTTATTTCATCAAACATTTTAGGCGGCTGCAAGGGAACAACGGGCCCGAGCTCCATTAACCCGAAAACAGGAAAGCCTTACGGGCACCAATTTCCCGTAATTACAATTGAAGACATTGTTAAGGTTCAAAAAAAACTTGTAGATTTTTTGGGCGTTAAAAAAATGATAGTCGTAGGGGGCTCCATGGGCGGTATGCAGGCTATGGAGTGGAGTATAAAATTCCCCGAAAACGTTAAAACCACAATAATTATCGCTTCCACTGCCCGTCTTTCAGCACAAGCCATTGCATTTAACGCAGTAGGTAGAAACGCAATTATTACAGACAAATTTTTCAACAACGGCGATTATTACGACAAAGAAAACACGCCCGATTACGGCCTTGCAATTGCAAGAATGGTAGGGCACATTACATATCTTTGCGAAGAAGCGATGCACTCAAAATTCGGCCGAGACTTTAAAGACAAACCAAACTTCGATTTTGGCGTAGATTTTCAAGTCGAATCATACCTTGAATATCAGGGAAGAATTTTTGTTGACAGATTTGATGCCAACAGCTACCTATACATTACAAAAGCGATTGATTATTATGACCCGGCTTCCAAATTCGGCACACTTGAAAATGCCTTTAAACAGAGTAATTCCAGGTTTTTAATCATCTGTTTTAACTCGGATTGGCTTTTTTCAACCGAACAATCAAAAGAAATGGTCTCAGCCCTTATAAGCGCAGGAAAAGAGGTTTCTTTTGTCGAATTAAAGAGCCCGTGCGGGCATGACGCATTTTTAATCGAGCATGAAAATCAGACAAAAATTATAAAAAGCTTTTTGAAAAAGGATGAACCTTAAAAAATGAACAGCACACAATTAAATTACGAAGTTGTAACAAACCTGATTCCTGAAAACGCACGTGTTTTAGACCTTGGCTGCGGCGATGGGACTCTATTTTCAAAACTTATCGCAGAGAAAAAAATAACAGGGGTTGGTGTTGAAATCAATCAAGATGAAGTCATAAAAGCGCTTGACAAGGGGGTTTCGGTTATTCAGGGAGATATTGACGAGGGCTTGAAACAGTTCCCGGACGGCAGTTTTGATTATGCTATTTTAAACCAAACGCTGCAATCTACAGAAAAGCCTGATTTGGTTGTGGATGAAATGCTTCGTGTTGCAAAAAAGGCCGTTGTGAGTTTTCCAAACTTTGCATATTGGAAAGTAAGGTTTTATCTTTTTTTTAAAGGCAAAATGCCCAAATCCAAAGCACTTCCTTATGAATGGTATAACACACCAAATATTCATTTGATGACCGTGAATGATTTTTTTGAATTTTGCAAAAACAGAAATATTAAAATATTAAAATCGGTTTATTTAACCAAAAACAAGGCAAGAAGCGGCATTTTGGTCCGCGCCATTACAAACTTTTTCTCTGAAGAAGTCGTGTTTGTGGTTTCAAAATAGTATTTAAAAAGGCCTCTTGGCAGAACCAAAGAAGCCTTTTTTGTTTGATTTTGTTTATAGCTTTCTAGCCAATCATTGCGCCTTTTACGATATCAGCAAAGCTGTCGGCTTTAAGGCTTGCGCCGCCAACAAGAGCACCGTCGATATCAGATTGCGCCATTTGTTCTTTAATTGTTTCAGGCTTAACAGAGCCGCCGTAAAGAATTCTGATGGCATCCGCTGCAGCTGCAGAGGAAACTTTTTCAACAACAGATCTGATGTGCTTGATTACTCTGTTTGCTTCTGTTGAATCGCAGGTTTTGCCTGTTCCGATAGCCCAGATGGGTTCGTATGCAATAACTGATTTTGCAACTTCTTCGGTGCTTAAGCCTTTAAGAGCTTCAGTGATTTGTTTTTCGATGTGCGCATCGGTTACGCCTTGTTCTCTTTGTTCTAAAGTTTCGCCACAGCAGATAATAGGAATTATGCCGTTGTCTAAAATAACTTTGGCTTTTTTGTTAATCATTTCGTCAGTTTCACCAAAATATTGACGACGTTCAGAGTGTCCGATAATGATATAGCTTGTTTCAAAATCTTTTAACATATCGATTGAAATTTCGCCTGTAAATGCACCTTTTGGTTCAAAATAAACGTTTTGCGCAGCAAGTTTAATTCTGCCGCAGCCGCAGTGGCAAATTTCTTCGTTAACTGCATAAAGTGATGTAAACACAGGTGCCACAACGATTTCAGGAAGCTTTGCAATATCAAGACTATCAACATTTGCTCTGATTCCTTTGATTAATTCTTTTGATTGGGCACTGTTGTTGTGCATTTTCCAGTTTCCGGCGATAATCGGTTTTCTTGCCATTTTCAATTACTCCTTTTTTACTTTATATCCAAGCTCCTTTATAGTAACATAAAAATACATGTTTGGAGGAGAAATATGGAAATTTGGCACCCTTTTACACAACACGGGCTCGAAGAACCCATTATTGAAATTGAAACATCCGAAAAGGAATTTTTAATAACACCCGAAGGCGAGAAAATAATTGACGGCATTTCAAGCTGGTGGGTGAATACAATCGGGCACAGGCGCCCCGAGATTGCACAAGCCATTCAAGAAGAGGCAAAAAAGCTCCACCAGATAATCTTTGCAGGTTTTACTCATAAACCGGCACTCAGTGTAGCCAAGAATTTGAGTAAATTTTTGCCTGAAAATTATACCCATATTTTTTTCTCGGATTCCGGCTCCACAAGTGTTGAAGTGGCGCTAAAGATGGCTGTGGGATATCATTTCAACCAAGGCCGCACAAAAAGAAGTAAAATTGTTGCAATGGAACATTCTTACCACGGCGATACCTTTGGTGGAATGTCTTCAGGTGCAAGGAGCGTTTTTAACGAGCCTTATGTAAAAATGCTTTTTGAAACGGAAAGAATTCCCTGTCCAACGGAAGGCAGGGAAGAAGAAGTTATTGAAGCCTATAAAACACTTCTTCAAAAAGAAGGAGATAAAATCGGCGCAATTGTGCTTGAGCCTTTGGTTTTGGGCTCAGGCGGAATGTTTTTCTATAAACCTTTTGTTATTGAAGAACTTTATAAGCTTTCAAAAGAATACGGCGTAATTTTTGTTCTGGATGAAGTTATGACAGGCTTTGGAAGGACAGGCACGATGTTTGCCTTTAACCAGACAAATATTATCCCTGATATTATCTGCCTTTCAAAAGGGCTTACAGGGGGTTCAATTCCTTTGGCCGCAACGGTTTCAACAAAAGAAATATATGATGCGTTTTTATCCAAAGACAAAGCGAAAATGTTTTTCCATTCTTCATCCTACACCGCAAACCCAATTGCCTGTGCTGCGGCAAATGCCAACCTTGAAATCTGGGAAAAGACGGATGTTTTAGCGGATGTTAAAAGAATTAATAATTTTTATCAAGGGCAAATTGAGCGCATTAAAAACCTTGGCGGCAAAAACGTGCGCATCTTAGGGGACATTTTTGCTTTTGAAGCACAAAATGTGGGAAACGATTATGTTTCAAATATTGGCGTAAAATTTTATGAATACTTTAGGAAAAACGGCGTTCTTTTAAGGCCCCTAGGCAACACGGTTTATGTTATGCCCCCGTATTGCATTTCAGAAGATAGTTTGAACAAAATTTTCGATGCTATTGAAGGTGCAATGAAGAAATTTTTATAAACCTCGTTTCTGCCGCTGCACTTTGCCTTTTAATAATATTTTAGAGCAACTTATCAGACTGTTTTGTTTTTATTTATATATCATTAAAAGGTTATTATGGTAAATTTCAACAATATCCCGTTTTTAAATGTAAATAATTTTCAAAGGACTCTGTCGCAGGCGGGAAGGCCGTCAGGGTTTCCATACCCTTTTTCTTTGGTACAGGGAAATTTAGAGCATGATGTATTTCAAAGAAGCACACTTTCAAAAACAGAGAGCGTAAGCAGGCCTGAAAAAATCACACAGCAGACAGGCGTTTGGAACAAAGAGCGCCTTGAAAAAATTTATGACGAAGTTTGGAATTCCGTTACAAGAAATGTTCCGGAGACAAAAGAATTAAACATAGAAAAGCCGAAATTTATATTTGAAGAAAACCCGGAAAGCAAAGGAGCACAGGCCGCTTACAATTTCATAAATAACAGCGTAACCTTTAACACAAATAACCTTGAAGATTATTATCTGCACGCAACCAAAGACAAAGACGGCAATATAGACAATCTTATAAACACGCTGAACGACAGCGCTTCGCAGGCAACTTTTGAGCGCGATAAAAAAGATTTTCCAAATATTGAAAGAATTAAACTCACGGATGCGGAAAAAGAATTGTATTTAAGGGGCGCAATAGCCCATGAATTAAGGCACTGCATTCAGGAACATTTAATGGCTTCAACCAAGGGCTGTGCGGAAATTCAAAGGGCGCAATATCAAAAGGTGGTTGACGATATTGGAGATATTGATTTATCAGGGCTTGATGAAAACCTCAGAAACAAGCTTGATTTTAGTTATTTTAAAAATTACAAACCAAAAAAACTTTTGAATAAAGATATGAAACTGAAATTTTCAATGGCAAAATCCGACAAAAGATATATTTCAGTTAAAGACCATTACCTGAAAGATGTGACGGATGATATGCAGCACAAGGCTTATGAAAGCTCGCCGCTTGAAATGGATGCTAATAATTTCGCCTTTGAATATTTGTTAAGATATGCTAAATCAGCCCCGGGCAGCAAAACGGCAAACGCAAGAGATGAAATATTTTTAGGGATTGTAAACTCGTTTGATATTGATGTTGATTATGCACTTCAAACAATGGGGCAATACGGTTTTAAGCCGCTTATTGAGGGAAAATAAACATTTGAACCTAAATAATTAAAGGCCCGTTTTAAAAACAAGCCTTTAATTATTAATTGTATTTTATTTTTCCTTATTGTTGATATGCAGAGAACAAAGGCATATACAATGACAATGCAAGGAATAAAACGATACCACCGATTACAATCAACAAAGCAGGTTCCACCAACTTTGTGAATTTATCAATAATATCATCAAGTTTTCTGTCGATAAAAGTCGTACAGTGGTAGAGCATCTCGCCCAAACGACCTGATTGTTCACCTGTTGCAATCATAAAGAGCATCATATTTGGAATTTGTTTTGTACTTCTTAGGGCTACAGATAAGTGAATACCTTGTTGAACCTTTGATGCGGCGCTTAAAATTGCCTGCTTCAACACAACGTTATCCATTGTAAGGTTTGACAAGTATAAACAATCCACAACAGGAATACCTGCATCGTATGCAACCTGAAGCACGGCAAGGAAGTTTGAAAAGTTTGCATAGCGCATCAAGTCTGATAAAAGCGGTACTTTTAATATATTTCTGTCGATAACTTTTCTTGTTGATTCTGTTGTAAAGACTTTTTTAACACCAAAAATCAACAGAATAAGTCCACCAAGGGGCACATACCAGAACTGGCGCATAAAGTTACCGAGGTTTATACAAAGTTGAGTTGTAATCGGTAATTCACGGCCCAAGCTGTCAAACATGGACTGGAAGGCCGGGAATACAAACACAAGCATGATTGTAACAACCACAAGGGCCAAAAGAACAACGAAACACGGATAAACAAGGGCGCCTACAACTTTTGACTTAATGGCATCTTGTTTTTTCAACAGTTCCAACATCCTTGCCAAAGTTTTGTCCAATTCACCGGAATCTTCCCCGGCTTTTACAAGGCCGACATAAACTCTGCCAAATATGCTTCTGTATTTTTCAAGTGTTTCGGCAAGGGTTGAACCTGCGATAATGTTTCTTCTTAATTCATACGCAATATCCCTGATTGTTGTTGCCTCTGCGTTATTTTCCATAAACACAAGGGTTTCAATAATCGGAATACCTGTTGCCGTTAAAATTTGCAATGTTGATGTAAATTCAATTTTGTCTTTTAAAGACATCGGCTTTAGGTTTGCTTTTGCAAGCTTAATCACCTGTTCTGAAGCGTTTTTATTTGTTTCATCAACAATTTTTGTCGGCAAAAGACCGAGTTTTTTTATACCCTCACGGGCAGACTTTATATCATCGGCTTCAAGTTTGCCTCTGACAATCGTTTTATTATTTTTAAGTGCTATGTATGCAAATAAGGGCATTATTCACCAGCCAATCCTAATGTTCTAACAAATTCATCAATAGAGGTTACGCCGTTTTTAATATGCTCTAAACAAGCAACTTTAAGCGTTTTCATACCGTGTTTTACGGCATATTCTTCAATTTCAACGTCATGCGCACGCTGTGCAATGAGTTTTTTCAAGTCATTATTTACAACAAGAATTTCAAGCACGGCCGTTCTGCCTTTATACCCTGTGTTTCCGCAGAATTCGCAGCCTTTTGGCCTGTAAATTGTATGTTTCATAAATTCTTGAATTTCAAGCGGGTCTGAAAGTACTTTTCTTGCATCTTCAAGAGTTGGCGTGTAGGCTTCTTTGCAATCCGGACAAAGTTTTCTTACGAGCCTTTGTGCCATAACGCCGTTTAGGGTTGAAGATACGAGATAATCTTTAGCACCCATTTCAATAAGTCTTGTAACCGTTGCGGAAGCAGAGTTTGTGTGGACAGTACTCAACACAAGGTGACCTGTTAATGATGCTGAAATTGCAACTTCAAGAGTTTCAAAGTCACGAATCTCACCAACAAGGATAACGTCAGGGTCTTGCCTCAAGATTGCCCTTAATGATGTTGCAAACGTGATGCCTGCTTTCGGGTTTACGGCAGATTGGTTTACCCCTTCGAGCTTGATTTCAACAGGGTCTTCAATCGTTGTAATATTTACATCTTCTTTGTTTAAAGATTTTAACAAAGCATAAAGCGTTGTTGTTTTACCGGAACCCGTAGGACCGGATGTTAACAAAATACCGTTAGGAGCAGAAATGAGGTAATGGATTTTTTCAAGATCATCTTTTGATGCTCCATCAATTTGGATTTCATTACCCATGCCTTCCATTGTGGTTACAGCCGGGGCCAAAACCCTGATTACCATTTTCTCTCTGCCGTTTACAGGAAGAGTGTTAATACGGAAGTCATACTGTAATTTTTTATATTTGATCGTAAAGCTGCCGTCTTGTGCTCTTCTGTGTTCTGCAATGTTCATACGTGCCAATACTTTAAAACGTGAAATGACAGCACTTTCAACCTTTTGTGGAATTTTAAGTACTTCTTTTAAGGCACCATCGACCCTGTATCTTACAACATAGCCAATGCTTCTCGGTTCAATGTGAACGTCGGATGCCTTCTGGTCAATTGCAGAAGTAATAATTTTATTTGCAAACTTGGAAACGGTACCGGTTGTATCCTGAATTTCTTTTTCAACCTGTTCCCAAAGAGTATCTTCGTTTGTGATATCGGATTTTTCTTTTTCAATCTGTTCTAAGATTTTATCCGTTTCTTGTTTATCGGTTTGATAATAGGTTTGCACAAAGTTTTCATACTCAAAGTGAGTAATCATCATAATTGTGGGTTTTAAACCTGTCTGATAAACAATTTCATCTATAACCCTTGTGTCGTTTGGATTAACCATACCCACAACAAGCGTTTTATCTGTCATAGACAAAGGAATAACCCTGTTTACACGAACAAAATCTTCAGGTAAAACAGAAATTGCGGTAGGAAGTGCACGCAACTGCTCGGCTGAAGCCAGCTTTAAGCCCATTTGCGCACCCAAAGCTTCCTTTAATTGCCTGATTGTTACAAAACCAAGCTTAACCAAAACAGAACCCAAAGGGACATCCAAAACTTTGGCTTCAGCAAGGGCGATTGTTAACTGCTTTTCAGTTAAAAGCCCTTCTTCCATTAAGATTTCACCAATTCTTTTTGTTTTGGGAGATTTTACCTGGTCAATAGTTTTAATCGGCTTCTTGGGGCCATTTGCAACAGAAGGATCAACCTTCGGGCGTCTTTGCTGCTGAGGTCTTTGTTGTACTGCAGCTTTTGGCTGTGGAGCCGGAATATCTTCAGGGATGGTATCAGAGATATCATCATCCTCAATTGTTAAATCAACTTCATCATCCACCAAAGGCTTTGGTTGGATAACTTTTTTAGGCTGCACCTGGGGTCTTACGGCAGGTTTTTGCGCAACCGCCTGCGCTGCAGGTTTTACCGTGGGATTTGCAGACATTGACACATTTACATCTTCAAGAGAATCGATATCAACATCTTCAACCGCAACAGTGTTAAAATCATCATGCTCTTCCTCAAAAGCAAGAGTATCAGCCTCAATTACCTCATTTGAAATTTCATCAAATGTATCGCTTGAAGCTTCCTGATGCTCGGCAGGAGCTGATGCCAACTGCACATTTCCGTATTTAGAATTAAAAATCTTTAGAAAATCATTAAATAAAACATCGAAATTTGCTTCAGAAAGGAATATGAATTCAATTCTGCAATCAAAAATTGATTTAATGTATTCGTTTATTTTTGCCTTATCGGATGTTGCAGAAACTGCCACAAAAAAAGCGTCACCCTGCATATTAATCGGAACAAATGATAACTCTTTTGCAACAGCTAGCTCGAAATGATTGGCATAATCAAAATTGATTTTATTTACAAGTTTTACTAATAATTCGTTTTTCATAATAAAATTTTTGTCTAACTTTTTTTTAACTGAATATTTTTTAACCGGGGGATTTTAAACT
>CANSKM010000043.1 GCA_947647475.1 uncultured bacterium | reverse complement strand
ACCCACTACAGCAAAAACCCAAAGATATTTTCCGGCTGCAAGGGCACATATATGTTTGATGAAAACGAAACGCCCTATTTAGACCTTCAAATGTGGTATGCAAGCTGCAACCTCGGGTATAAAAACAAAAAAATCGAAGATGCGGTTATAAATTGCATAAATAAAATGCCCCAAATTGCATCCCGCTTTCTTTTTGAAGATAAAGTTCTTCTTGCTTCATACATTGCACAGGAAACAGAAAAAAGGTTTAACAAAAAAGGAAGAGTTCATTTTAACGTAGGCGGCGCACAGGCTGTCGAAGATGTCTTAAAACTTGTTAGAAACTATACAGGAAAAAACCTGATGTTTGCCTTTATGGGCGGATACCACGGAAGAACAATCGGCACATCTGCTGTTACATCAAGCTTTAGATACAGAGAGAACTTTGGCCACTTTGGAGACCGCGCTCACTTTGTTCCTTTCCCTTATTGCTATAGATGCCACTACGGCAAAAAATGTGAAGACTGCAATTTTTACTGCGTAAAACAGTTTGAAAAAAACTTTGAAAGCGAATATAAATCTTTCTATGACCCTTCAACGGGAAAATCAGAATACGTTGCATTTATCGCAGAACCTCTTCAGGGAACAGGCGGATATATTGTTCCTCCGGTCGGGTATTTTAAAGAATTAAAGCGGGTTTTGGATAAATTCGGCATTTTATTTATCGCAGATGAAATTCAAATGGGTTTTTACAGAACGGGAAAACTCTGGTCTATTGAGCATTTTGGCGTAACTCCGGATGCCATAACCTTTGGTAAATCGTTAACAAATGGTCTAAATCCGCTTGCGGGGCTTTGGGCAAAAGAAGAGATGATAAACCCCGAAATTTGGCCTGCAGGCCGTACACATTCAACCTATTCTTCAAATCCGATAGGCTGTGCTGCAGGGTGTGCCGTTATGGAGACTTTCAGTGGACACAATTTTGAAGATGAAATCAAAGAAAAGGGAAAACGTTTTCTTGATGGACTAAAGTGCCTTCAAAAAAGACATAAAACAATCGGAAATGTGGATGGCCTCGGGCTTGCGCTAAGAATTGAATGCACAAAAGAAGACGGCTTCACCCCGGATAAAACCTTGTGTGACAGTATCATAGAAGACGGACTAAGGGGAGATTTAAGCTATAGAGGCGAAAAGTGCGGAATTGTTTTAAACAATGGCGGATATTTTAAAAACGTCATAACCCTTGTTCCGCCCGTAACGATTTCAAACGAAGAAATCGATATGGCACTAAACCTTATAGACCAGCTCTTTGAAAGGCAAAGTTAGAATATGACAACAAACACGATTGCAAAAATCGGGGAATCAAACATAAAAGCCCAAAAAACAGATATGGACTACATTTTAATCCACAGAGAGACAATCCAGCCAAATGGCGCCGTTATGCTTTTTCACGGGCTCACAGGAAGTCCTTATGAACTTAAAAAATATGCAAAATTTTTGTTCAATAAAGGCTTTGATGTTTATTGCTATTGTCTCCCGGGTCATGGCAGCCACCAAATTGATATTAATAACGTTAAAGAAAAAGACTGGCGCGACTTTGCAGAAAAAACCTACAGAGAACTTCGCCCAAACTATGCGGATTTTTTTGTGGGAGGGCTTTGCCTTGGGGCGGTTCTTGCCTTAAATCTTGCAGAGGAAAATAAAGATATAACAGGCCTTATCTGCCTTTCAACAACTTTATTTTTAGACGGCTGGACAATTCCCTGGTACAATTTTTTAATGCCTTTGGGGTTAAATACAATTTTGAGATATTACTACACATTCCCCGAAAGAGAGCCTTTTGGCATAAAGAACGAAAAGGTCCGTGGTACAATTTCAAAGCTTATGCAAAAAAATACGGTTGCAATGGATAATTACCCCCTAAGTTCAATTTATGAACTTCTCGCTCTTTCAAAAAGGGTGCGCCGCGACATAAAAAAAGTTTTTGCACCGATTTTAATTGTCCATTCGCTTGAAGACGACCTTACAAGCACAAGAAGCGCTAAATTCACATATAAAAACATTTCATCTTTTTATAAAGAATATATGGAGCTTACAGACAGCTATCACCTTGTTCTTTATGATAACGAAAGAGAAAAAGTTTACAACAAAACAATGGAATTTATAAACGCGCTTTCATATAAAAGAAATATTACACTTAAAGAATTGCAGAATAAAAAAGGCAGAAAATAAAGAGAAAAACAAAGGCGGGAAAATAAATGCAGACATTGCTCATATTTTTAATCATAATAAATCTTCTTTTAATCGTATCGCTTTTTGTCGGAATACAAAAGATTTTTAAAGAAGATACAAGCCCAAAAACAAGGGCATATTATTCAATTTATCTTTCGGTTTTGCTCTTTTTATACCTTGCAATGATAATCGTTGTGGCGCTTCACTATTTCATCCTTGCACATTATGAAGCAAGTCCCTTTTTGTTTATGTTTTTTATTTTCCCCTTTGCAATAGGAAATTTTACATCCTATAAAACTTTAAGACTTTTTACCTTTTTGCAGATTGGCGTTTTTATTTTAAGCCTTATTTATATCATTTATTTGTATGCAAATTTTAAGTATATTTAAGCAAACAACCATAAAACACTATTTATTATTTCAAATTTATGTTAATTTATTAAACAGGAACGAATGAAAAAATTGAGAAATTAATATATGCAATGTAAATTTTGCGGACAAACCCTTCCGGATAATGCAATCTGCTGCAACAGATGCGGCGGAAGCACAACTATGGCAAAGAAAAACAGAATTTCACGCCCAAAACCAAGAGAAGAAGAAATGGTTTTTAACATAAAACCTGCTTTTGATATGTCCATAATTTGTGTTAGAGCCTTCTTTATGGCAGTGTTTATCGGCCTTGTTGCATCTGTTACAATCGGAACCCTTGCAACCGTTACGCTCAGCGTGCTTGGGTTTCAAAACTGCACAATGGCATTTTGGGTTGTGGGCGCAGCGTTTTTCTTTATAACATTTTTGCTTTTTATCTACACAGCAAAGAAAAATACGGCAGCAAGAAAATTTACATTCTATCAAACAAGGATGGAATATACATATAACGCCTTTGACGGGAAGTTCAGATACCTTGAATACACATCAATCTTAGATTCAAGCGTGACAAAAGGCCCCTTGCAGAGAATGTCAAACCTTGGAAACATTACATTCAACTGTGTCGGAAGTTTTCACGATTACATTGTTGCAATAGGAGATGTCAGAGACCCCGATTACGTTTATAAAAAAGTTATGGATTTAATTGAAGTAAATAAAAACCTGAACACCTAAAACCAAATCGGTATCGGGATAGGAATTATTTTACTCTGCTTTGTCATATCATACCTGTATGTTATGCCTTTTGACCCGGCACAGCTTGGAAGAGTGCCAAAATCCACCTTTTCAACGGCAGAAATCACCTTGTTATCATATTTTTCAGACCCCGAACTTTTTAAAATCCAGGCTTTATCGGCTTTTCCGCTTTTGTTAATCGTCACTGCAAACTGCAGGTTTCTGTCTTTATATGAAAACGACCTTGGCATTGCCTTGTAAATTTTGTCTCCCGCAAGCTTTGAATAATCTTTGCAGGAAATATTTGCCGTACCATACGTATAATTTGCGGCATCTGCGGCCCCGCCCCATAAAAACAGACAAAAAACGGATAAATATAATAAAACTTTATTCATAAATTCCTCCTTTTTCGTTTCAAAAAGCGGCCCAAAGAATAAATTCAAAAGACCGCTTTAAGTTTTAATATTTCAAGGCTTATTTTGCCTTTAGCAATTTTTCTTTGATTAAATCGCCCATTTTTCTTGTCCCGATGAGTTCTTTGCCTTCACTCATAATATCAGCCGTTCTAAAGCCGTCTTTGAGCACATCTTTAATTGATTTTTCAATTAAATTATAAGCTTCATCCATTTTGAATGAATATTTAAGCATCATGCCGGCTGAAAGAATTGTTGCAATCGGGTTTACAACATCTTTTCCTCTTAAATCAGGCGCGGAACCGTGGATAGGTTCATAAAGGGCAGTTTTAGCATCTTCCCCAAGGCTTGCAGAGGGTAAAAGCCCTAAAGACCCTGAAAGCATTGAAGCCTCATCAGATAAAATATCCCCGAAAATGTTTCCCGTAACAATTGTATCAAACTGTTTCGGTGCCCTGATTAATTGCATTGCAGCATTATCAACATACATGTGGGATAATTCAACTTCAGGATAATCAGCTGCAACTTCTAAAATAACTTCGCGCCACAATCTTGAAACATCCAAAACGTTTGCCTTATCAACCGAGCAAAGCTTTTTATTTCTTACCATTGCAGTTTCAAAAGCGATGCGCGCAATTCTTCGAACTTCATCTTCAGAATAAATCATATTGTTAAAGCCGTATCTTGTGCCGTTTCCATCCTTATCAAGACGAACTTCAACCCCTTTGGGTTCACCAAAGTAAACATCGCCCGTGAGTTCGCGGATAATCATAATATCAACGCCTGAAACATTTTCGGGTTTCAAGGGGCTTGATGATACAAGTTCATCCCAAACAATTGCAGGACGTAGGTTTGCAAACAAACCCAAAGCTTTTCTTATTCCAAGAAGCGCTCTTTCAGGGCGAACTTCCGGAGGAAGAGTATCATATTTCCAATCCCCGACCGCACCAAGCATAACGGCATCAGCTTCTTTTGCCGTCTGCACAGTTTTATCGGGCAAAGGAGTTCCCGTGTTATCGTATGCGATACCGCCTATAAGTTCATCTTTATATTCAATTTTAAAATCAAAAACTTCCCCTGCGGCATCCAAAACTTTTTTGGCCTCTGCCATAATTTCAGGGCCGATGCCATCTCCTGCAACAACTGCAACTTTATAATCTTTCAATTTTTTTCTCCTATTAAAATACTTTTCAAAGCCGTGTCTTTATGTTTGTTTAAACGCCAAGCTTTTTCTTTGTATAGTTTACAAGCCCGCCAACATCGATTAATTCCTGAATTTCTTTAGGAAAAACGGTAACGGCATATTCTTTTCCCGTTGTTAAATTCTTTACAACGCCTTTGTCTAAATCCATACAAATTTCATCGCCGTTTTTGGTTTCGTCGGGCAATTTGTCGTTTTCAATAATTACAAGCCCGATATTAATTGCATTTCTATAGAAAATTCTTGCAAAAGATTTTGCAATAACAGCACTTACGCCGGAGGCCTTAATTGCAATCGGGGCGTGCTCTCTTGAAGAACCGCAGCCGAAATTATCTTTTGCAATTATAAAATCATCTTTTTGTACGTTTTTATGAAAATCTTTGTCGATATCTTCCATACAGTGTTCCGCCAATTCCTTGGGGTCACTGGTGTTTAGGTATCTTGCAGGGATAATTACATCAGTATCAACATCATCTCCGTAAACAAAACTTTTACCTTTTTTCACAATTATATCCTCCATTTGTTCCATTTACTTTTTAAAATCTATTTCATATTATAAACATAAAGAAGAGCTAATACAAATTATATAAAGCTTCCTTCTTAAAAATTGTTTATCTTTGTCAAGCAAAATAAACATTAGCGTTAATAAATGTAGATTTTTGTAAAACAAATATAAATCAATATACGTCATCACATAGTTTAAAGGAGAAAAAGATGAGATTACAAGAAAGCATCATTGAAGCAGTAGGACAAGTTTACAACTACTTAGCAGAAAACGGCGAAGTTACTACTAAGAAAATGCAAAAAGACCTTGACCTCGATGATAACTTCACAAGCCTCAGCCTTGGCTGGTTAGCAAGAGAAGATAAAGTTGCTATCGAAAAAAGAGGCGCATACACTAAGGTAAGCTTAATATAATAAAGCCTTAGAAGCGACTTAAAAGAAAAAATATACCTTACGTAAAAGTTGTCCTTGTTAATATTAATCTAAATATTGACAAGGGCGACTTTTTTTATGACAATATTATTTATGTTTATGTTAAAATCATCATAACAATTGACTATTTAATAAAAAGGAATATGAAAAATGGCAGTACCAAAGAAAAGAACAGGCAAATCAGCTCAGGCCAAAAGAAGAGCTAATTGGAAAGGAACAGTGCCCGCAACAACTACTTGTAAAAATTGCGGAAGCGTTGTTTTAACTCACACAGTTTGCCCTGAATGCGGAACATATAAAGGTAAAGTTGTAAGCATTAAAGGACAAGCAGCTCCTGCAGAAGTTAAAGAAGAAAAAGCAGAAGCTAAAAAAGAAACCAAAAAAGCGGCTAAAAAGGCTGAGGCTGAAGTTATTGAAGTAAAAGCAGAAGAAGTTAAAGAAGAAACCACGGAAGAAAAACCGAAAAGAACCAGAAAGAAAAAGGCTGAAACTGCTGAAACCGAAGCCAAAGAAGAAAATTAACCAAAATTTATTAAAGGCGGGTAAATTTCTTGCCTGCCTTTAATAGTTAAAAAGATTTAAACAGATAGACTTGTTTTTGAGGAAGTTAGTATTATGACGAGAATAGCAATAGACGCCATGGGCGGGGACCATGCGCCTGAAGAGATAGTTAAGGGCGGAGTTTGGGCAGCTCTTGATTATGGTGTGCCGATTGAACTTGTCGGAAAAGAAGATGAGATTAAAAAAGAGCTCGACAAAATTCAAAGAAACGGCATAAAATCAAAGCGCGGCGGTTATTTCTCTCATAATATCAAAGTAGATTTATCAGCGCTTGATATAAAAATCACCCATGCCGATGAAGTAATCGAGATGGGCGAAGCTGTTGGCCAGGCAATCAGAAAAAAGAAAAAGTCTTCAATCGTGCTTGCAGTAGATGCTGTGGCACAAGGAAGTTCTGATGCCGTTGTTGCTGCGGGCTCTACGGGCGCTGCTATGGCATCAAGCCTTTTTGGTTTGGGTCGTTTAAAAGGGATCGAAAGGCCTGCAATTTGCGTAACTTTGCCCGCAATGAAACATCCGATTTGCTTGATTGACGCCGGTGCAAACAGCAGCTCAACCCCTGAAATGCTCTGCCAGTTTGCAATTATGGGCTCAACCTTTGTAAAAAATGTTTTCAACAGAGAAAACCCGACAATCGGAATTTTGAATATCGGCGAAGAAGCAGGAAAAGGCAACGAGCTTGTTCAAACGGCACACAGAATGCTTCAGGATTTAAACGATAACGGCCAGATAAATTTTATAGGTAACATCGAAGGCAAAGAAGTATTCCACGGTGACTGTGACGTTGTTGTATGCGACGGCTTTGTTGGAAACGTTGCACTTAAAATCGTTGAAGGCTCTTCATTAATGCTTTTTGAGATGATTAAAGAAGAATTCAATTCAAACATAATTTCAAAAGTAATCGGCCTTTGTGCAAAACCCTTTATGAAACGCATCTACAAAAGAATTAACTACGAAGAATTCGGCGGAGCGCTTCTTTTGGGCGTTAAAGGCATAACCGTTATAGCCCACGGCAGAAGCACGGCCTATGCCATTAAAAATGCTGTCCGCGTTGCAAAAGAAGCGGTTGAAACAGGCGTAAACAAAAAAATATCAGAATTTTTTCAATAGACCTTAAAAGGAAATTAAAAATGAACTACAAACCCGTACAAATACTATCAATCGGCATGGCAGTACCCAAAAAGGTTGTCACAAATGACGATTTAACCAAAATTTTAGACACCTCCGATGAGTGGATTTCAACAAGGACGGGTATAAAACAAAGACACATTGCAGATGGGGATGAAAACTCCACCCTTTTTGGAATAGAAGCTGCAAAAGACGCTCTTCAAAAGGCAGGGGTATCAGGAGAAGAGGTTGATGCAATTGTTGTTGCATCCTCAAACCCTTATAATATCTACCCTTCAACCGGATGTGCCATTCAAGAAGCAATCGGCGCTAAAAATGCTATCGCATTTGATATAACGGCAGCATGCACCGGCATGCTTTATGCGCTTGAAATCGGCAGATCTTTTGTCGCAACGGGAAAATATAAAAATGTACTTTTGGTTGCAACAGACACCAACACTAAATTTTTAGACTGGACCGACAGAACAAGCTGCGTTCTTTTTGGAGACGGCGCAGGCGCTATTTTAATCACGGAAGCAAAAGACGGCGTGGATGATATTATTGCATTAAATGTTAATGCAGACGGCACAATGGGCCGCCACATTCAAATGAACCTTGTCGGGGATAATTGCCCGCTTGTAGAGCCTGCAACATCAGGCCAGCAAAAAATTACAATGAACGGCAAAGAAGTTTACAAATTTGTTATGCACACAATGCCCGAATCAATTATGAAATGTCTTGAAGATGCAGGCTTGGAACCCAAAGATATCGACTATCTTGTTCCCCACCAGGCAAATTTAAGAATTATAGAAGGTTTGCAGAGCCGTCTTGAATTTAACGATGAAAAAGTTATCGTAAACATTGATAAATACGGAAATACATCCGCAGCATCAGTTCCGATAGCGCTCTCTGAAGCTATCGCATCAGGAAAAATTAAAACGCCTTCAAAGGCTATTCTTTGCGCATTTGGCGCCGGCATGGCCTGGGGTTCTGCAGTTGTAAGGCTTAGAGAAGGCTTGAAATAAGTAATTAATAAAAAAGAGGATTAAAGGATGGGAAAAATCGCATTTATATTCCCCGGCCAGGGCGCACAGACAACCGGCATGGGACTTAGCTTGTTTGAAAATTTTGACTCCGCAAAAAAAGTTTTCAACAAAGCGGATGAAGTTTTAAAAAAAAGCGTTTCAAAAATGTGCTTCGAAGGGCCGGATGAAGTTTTAAAACAAACGGTAAACACGCAAAGCTGCCTTTTGACCGTTTCGATTGCAGCGTTTGAAGCCTTAAAAGAAGCGTCAAACGGCAATATCAAAGCAGATTATGCACTCGGACACTCTTTGGGCGAATATTCGGCAATGTACGCTGCAGGCGTTATGGATTTAGATAACATTTTGCTTGCAATCCAAAAAAGAGCAGATTTAATGCAGGAAGCATGCGAAAGCTCTAAACCCGGTGCGATGAGTGCTATTTTGGGCCTTGGTGAAGATAAAATTAAAGAATGCCTTCAAAAGGCATCAGAAAAAGGGCTGGTTTCAGTTGCAAACTATAATGAACCAAACCAAATTGTTATCACAGGGGAAGCCGATGCTGTTAATTTTGCAAATGATTTAATTAAAGAAGCAGGTGCAAAAAGGGTTGTACCCCTCGCTGTTTCAGGCGGTTTCCATTCAAAATTGATGCAAAGTGCAAGCGATAAATTTAAAGATTTTGTGCCGAGCCTTAAAATGAACAATGCCACAATCCCTGTTGTAACAAATGTTGACGCGGAACTTACAACAAACGCGGACGATTTCAAGGCAAAAATGCCAGAGCAGATATCATCTTCCGTTTATTGGACACAATCTGTTCAAAAGCTTCTGGAGCTTGGGGTTGACACTTTTATTGAACTTGGAAACGGTAAAGTTTTAGCAGGTTTGAACAGAAAAATCTGCCCGGCAGAAGTTAAAACGTATAATGTTTATGACAAAGAATCACTTGATGCAACAGTTGCAGCATTAAGTGCCGTGAATGTATAAGGAGAGATAAAATGACAGAAGGTAATAAAGTAGCCCTCGTTACAGGCGGCTCAAGAGGAATAGGCAAAGCATGCGCACTTGAACTTGCACGCGCAGGATATGATGTTGTAATTAACTATGCCGGAAACGAAGAGGCTGCAAACAAGACTGTGACTGAAATTAAGGCACTTGGCGTGAATGCTGCGGCTAAAAAATTCGACGTTTCAAACAAAGAAGCGGCAGAAACTGCAGTTAATGAAATCGTTGCGGAATTTGGAAGAATTGACGTTCTCGTAAATAACGCAGGCATCACAAGAGACAATCTTTTTATGAGAATGAAGGATGAAGAATGGCTCGCTGTAATTAACACAAACCTGAATTCAGCCTATTTTGTAACCCATCCCGTTTCAAAAATTATGATTAAACAAAGAAGCGGCGCTATTGTAAATATGGCTTCTGTTTCAGGCGTTTTTGGAAACGCAGGCCAGGCAAATTATTCTGCCGCAAAAGCCGGCATGATAGGTTTCACAAAAGCCCTTGCAAAAGAATTGGCATCAAGAAATATCAGAGTAAACG
>CANSKM010000042.1 GCA_947647475.1 uncultured bacterium | reverse complement strand
GAAAACGGAAATTATTCCATTTCAACATCCAAAACACAGCATTTGAAGGTGAATGCTTTAATTTGATGAGAAGGAATGTTGAGCCATCTGAATGAATGTTTGTGTTTCATACCGTCATGGTGGTGACATTCAACAGTTGCATCTTTAAGGGTGATAACTTCATCCATACATTTTTCTTCTTTGCAATCGATAAGGGTGCCAGAAACTCTTTTGTGGCCTACCCAAAGCACTAAAACGTCTGATTCAACGGTTTTTGCAATTTTATAAATCGCATCGTAAGTTTTACACATAAAAAATTCTCCTTTCAATTTTAAAAAGAGATTAACGCGCGCAAAAAGAAAAAATATCCCGCAACAGGTGATTTTGAAGGGTAGTATTTATGCCATATTTTTGCAGCAATTGACAACTGTAACCAAGTTGGTTATAATAAAGATATGATAAAATCCTTTAAGCACAAGGGGCTTGAGAAATTCTATAAAACAGGCTCATTACAGGGTATTCAAGCAATACATGCCAATCGTTTAAGAGTAATCTTAAATCGATTAAATTACATGAGAACCTTGGATGATGTCAATCTTCCATCTGCCAGGCTTCATCGCTTAAAAGGTAATATGAAAGATTTATGGTCGATAACTGTTCAAGCTAATTGGCGAGTAACATTTATGTATAACGAAACAACATTTGATGTTTATATTGTTGATTATCAAGATTATCACTAAAGAAAGGTGTAAAAATGGAAATGTTTAATCCGCCGCATCCGGGTGAAACTTTAAAAGAGTTATATTTAAAAGATTATAATTTGAGCATAACTGAGCTTGCCTTGAAAATGGGGATAAGCAGAAAGCATTTGTCAAATATTGTAAATTGCAAGGTTCCTATAACATCTGAAATTGCACTAAAACTTGCAAAGTGCTTCCATACTTCTGCTGAAGTTTGGCTTCGGGAACAGTTGGCATACGACCTCTGGCATGCAAGGCAAACTGTTAATCTTGACGATGTAGAAGCTGTATAGGTAATTTTGGCTGATTGCCTTTATGGCGCAGGGTTTTATGCAAATTGACTACCCCTTTTCAATATAAGGTTTTAGGAATTTTGCGGTATAAGAGTTTTTGTCTTTAATTACCTGTTTTGGCGTGCCTTTGGCAATGACTTCTCCGCCGCCCACGCCGCCTTCGGGGCCAAGGTCTATAATGTAATCCGCGCATTTTATAATGTCTAAATTGTGCTCGATAATAAGCACAGTGTTGCCGGAATCAGCCAACTGGTGCAGGATTTTAACCAATTTATCCACATCAAACCAGTGAAGCCCCGTTGAAGGCTCATCCATTAAATAAAGCGTTTTGCCCGTTGCACGCTTGTTTAATTCAAGTGCAAGCTTTACTCTCTGTGCTTCGCCGCCTGAAAGGGTTGTGGCGCTTTGCCCAAGCTTTATATATTCAAGGCCGACATCGTAGAGCGTTTGCAGGCGTGTTGCAATTCTTGGCACGTTTTTAAAGAATTCAAGTGCCTCTTCAACAGTCATATCAAGAACATCAGAGATACTTTTGCCCTTATATTTAACTTCAAGCGTTTCCTGATTATACCTTTTTCCTTTGCAGACGTCGCATTTTACATAAACATCCGATAAAAAGTTCATCTCAATTTTTAAAACGCCGTCGCCCTTACATTTTTCGCACCTTCCGCCCTTAACGTTGAAGGAAAACCTCCCCTGCTTGTAGCCTCTCACTTTTGCTTCGTTTGTTTGTGCGAAAAGGTCTCTTATGTGTGTGAAAACGTCTGTATATGTTGCAGGGTTTGACCTTGGGGTTCTTCCGATTTGCGATTGGTCAACAAGGACAATCTTATCCACGTTTTCAAACCCCTTAATTGTATCTATTCCTTTTGGTTTTGGCCTGTTGCCTCTTAATTTATGCAGTGCAAATTCATAAATTATATCATTTACCAAGGTTGATTTTCCGCTGCCTGAGACACCCGTTACGGCCACAATTTTGCCTAAAGGTATATTTACATCAATATTTTTCAAATTGTTTAAAGAGGCACTTTTAACCTCCAGAAAATTTCCGTTCCCAAGGCGCGTTTTTTTTGGCACGGGAATATTTAATTTTCCCTTTAAATATTGCCCTGTGATTGAATCTTTGACGGCCTCAATGTCTTTAACGCTGCCCTGGGCTATGATGTGGCCGCCGTGAACCCCTGCTTTCGGGCCGATATCCACAATGTGGTCGGCAGAACGTATCGTATCTTCATCGTGTTCAACCACAATCAGCGTGTTTCCAAGGTTTCGAAGCTTTGTTAAAGTTTTAATCAACATCTCGTTATCGCGCTGGTGAAGGCCGATTGAAGGCTCGTCCAAAACGTATAAAACCCCTGAAAGGCCTGAACCTATTTGGGTTGCAAGGCGAATTCTCTGTGCTTCGCCGCCTGAAAGGGTCCCGGCACTTCTTGCAAGGGTTAGATAATTCAAACCCACGTCCAAAAGGAATTTTAACCTTGCGCGGATTTCATCCAAAATTTGCCTTGCAATAGCCATTTTGTAGTCATCAAAGCTTAAATAAAGGTCTTCAATGAATTCATAAGCCTTATCAATTGAAAGACAGCAAAAATCGTAGATATTTTTATCCTGAATTTTAACGGATAAAACAAACGGGTTCAACCTTGCGCCCTTACAGGCATTGCAGGGGATTTCGCCCATAAATTTCTGCACTTCGGCGCGAACAAGCTCGCTATCTGATTCAAATTTTTTCATCATATAGGGAATAACGCCGATGTAGGGCTGATAGTGGGTTCTTATATATTTTGTGCCAAAATCCGGATAGCGCATTTTTATAACTTCGTCATTTCCGTACAAAATTATCCCTTTTTGCGCAGGGGAGAGGGATTTAAAGGGCTTATCCGGGTCGATTCCGTAATGTTCGCAAACAGAGTCTAAAATGCACTTATAATAAGCATTTTGAGATTTATGCCAGGGATAAATTGCCCCTTCGTTTAAAGATTTTGTTTCATCGGGAACAACAAGCTCCGATAGCACTTCATAGTGCGCCCCAAGCCCGTTACAAACTTTACAAGCGCCGTAAGGTGCGTTAAAGCTGAAAACCCTCGGGGTGATTTCTTCAAAATTCAGGTTACACTTTGGGCAGCTCAGTTTTTCGGAGAAAATCTTTTCATAGGGTTCAATTTCTTTGCCGCTATTGTCTTTGCCGCCAAGCACATCAAGTGCCATAAGCCCGTCTGCCCGCTGAAGCGCCGTTTGAACGCTGTCAAAAAGGCGGCTTCTTATTCCTTCTTTTATGATAATTCTGTCGATAACCACGTCAATATTGTGTTTCACGGTTTTGGAGAGGTTAATTTCATCTTCATCCAAATTGTAAATTTCACCGTCAATTTTAAGGCGCACAAAGCCTTCCTGCTTCAGTTCGGATATTACGTTTTGAAATTCACCCTTTTTTCCTCTGACAATTGGCGCAATTATTTGAATTTTGGTTCCTTCAGGAAGTTCCAAAATTTTTGCAACAATCTCATCCACAGTCTGCGGAACAATCGGTGCGCCGCATTCGGGGCAATAAGGGGTGCCTGCGCGTGCGTATAAAAGCCTCAGATAATCATAAATTTCAGTGATTGTGCCTACGGTGGAACGGGGGTTATTGGTTGTGGATTTCTGGTCGATTGAAATTGCAGGTGAAAGCCCGTCTATAGACTCAACATCGGGCTTATCCATTTGCCCCAAAAACTGTCTTGCATATGTTGAAAGGCTTTCAACATATCTTCTTTGGCCTTCTGCAAAGATTGTATCAAAGGCAAGAGAGCTCTTTCCGCTTCCCGAAACGCCCGTAAAAACAATCAGCTCGTTTTTCGGAAGTTCAAGCGAAACGTCTTTTAAATTGTGCTCTTTTGCATTCCTGATTACTATTTTATCGTTCATACTTTTGCCAAATTAAAACCAATATCCTTACAATTCACATTATCCTATAAAAAAGCTGAATGGCAAAAATAAACCACAATACATAATTTACAGGTTTTTTGAATTCAAACAGCATGGTATCTTGATTGTGGGTAGCACCAAACTCCTCCGTCACATGCAAACGGTAGAAAAGGACGGAAAGGAGACAAAACTATGTTTTCTTTACTTTTGCTTGTTTGCAAAATGTACAAAGAAAAAATCCCAGCACTTGAGATGCTGGAATTATTCTTAAAAACATAGGGTGCAAAACGAAGCTCTAAGGAAGAACCATTTCTTTAGGGCTTCTCCCTATATAACCATTATACCTTATCTTTTTTCTAATTCAAGTATGCAAAAGAAAAAGGTATAATCGAGGCCAAAAGCCCGTCATATACCCTTTTAGGATAAAATCTATATCATAATGGAGGAAGGAGTGGAAAAGAGAAGAACTAACCAATTATAAAATTCCACACTTTAATGATATATAACGTATATACTTTGTATATTAACAAATTGTTACAACAAAAAATCTCCATCTTGTCCTGTGCCCTTTGGGCGATTTTTAAATAAAACTTTTGCGCAAAAATAATTTATCAGCAGTTTTAGAATACATACTACATAAAAAGGAAAATCCAATGAGAATTAATCCGATAAATTTTAATAATAACTCCGCACAAAAACAAAGTTTTGGCGCAGTTAAAGAATATACCCCGGGCACTGCAAAAGAATTTTTAGGCTATGCAAGAAAAGAAGTTTTTGAACAATTATCTGAAATTAAAGATGTAGATGTGTGGGTTTTTGGCAAAATCGAGGGCGAACCAAAAGGCTCAAAAAGGCAGATGCTGGACGGGTATCATATAATCGTTAAGGATAATGAGCACCTTATAAAAGAATTTGTCGGCACAAAAGACAAAAGAAATGCAATGCTTGAAAAGCTTGATGAGCTTATGTTGTGGTTTAAGCCGGAGCTTAACGGGGAAGCTGCCCCTGTTGTCAAGAAAACAGACCCTATAGACAGCGAAAGAGCCGCACAAATTGAGGCTGAGTACATTAACGAAGAGGCTAAAAGAAATGCAATGTCTTCTCTGGCGCGCGATAGTGTTGAAGGACAGCGTTTTATCGGCGATTTTTATAAAAATTTATATCAAACAATGCTAATGTCGGAAAATACACCTTGGGAAGACAAAGTGGCAGGCATTAATTTTGAAGCCTAGAAAGTTTAGCTGTCCAGAAGCTTTTCAAGCGCAGCTATTTTCATTTTGTCCGTGTCGGGTGTAATCCCCGTCCAGATTTCAAACGCCCTTGCCCCTTGGTGTACAAGCATATCAAGCCCGCCAATTGTACGTCTTCCAAGTTTTGCCGCCTGTTTTAAAAGCTCTGTTTTTGTCGGGTTGTAAACAATATCGTACACAACTCCTTCTTTCGGAAGGGTTTGAAGAAGTTCTTCGTTAAAGGGGGAAATTCCGGCATGAAAGCCTCTCATCCCCAAGGGAGTTGTGTTTGTGACGATTGAAAATTCATCCAGGCTGTGCAAAGATTCATTTTGCATCAAATTTATTTTTAAATCAGGAAATTTTTTCCTGAAGCTTTCTGCCGTTTGATGTGCATCAACAATATTTCTTGTAAACATCGTAATTTCAGACACTCCAAGGCTTTTAAGCCCTACAATTACAGCCCTTGCAGCGCCCCCTGTGCCTAAAATTGCAGCTTTTTTGCCTTTTAAATCCACATCCTCGGGAATTGCTTTAACGTAGCCAAAAACATCTGTGTTAAAGCCTTCTAGGGATTTATCTTCTAAAATTTTTACCGTATTAACGCTCCCTGCAAGGTTTGCATACTCATCCACCTTTGATAAAAACAGTGATACAGGGACTTTATGGGGAATTGTTACGTTAAAACCGTTGAAATTATCCCTTTTTAGCTTTTTAATTCTATCCACTAAATCTTCAGGATGCGTTTCAAGGGTTTGGTATTCGCCCTTTAAGCCCAATGCCTTTAGAGCCGCTTCGTGCATAACGGAACTTAAAGAATGGCCTATTGGAAAGCCTATAATCCCGAATTTATAATAGTTTTCATCCATTTTATGTTTTGTCCTCCACCTTATTCTTCATCGGGCATCGGTTTTGAAAATTTACATGTTTTATTTGAACAGCCGATTTTATTCCCGCTTTTTAAGAATTTTTTAACCAATAAACTGCCGCAATCCGGGCATTTTTCGCCCGTGGGTTCGTTCCAAACCGCAAAGTCGCAATCAGGATATTTTGAACAACCGTAAAAAGTTTTTCCGTATCTTGAGCGCCTTTGGATAAGTTCGCCGTCGCGGCCTTCATCTGCGCATTTCGGGCATTTTACGCCGGATGAAATTACAATCGATTTTCTTGCCTTGCATTTGTCGTTCAAACATTGGTAATATTTGCCGTAAGGCCCCGTTTTTATTACCGTTTCACCCCCGCATTTTTCACATTTAACATCTGTGGGTTCATCCTGCGCAGGCGCCTTTGCTTCGCCACCGTCTAAAGGCATCATAGTTTTGCATTCTGGGTATCCGGAACATCCCAAAAATTGTTTCCCGAAACGGCTTGTTTTTACAACCATTTTCTTTCCGCAATTAGGGCAAACCACGTCAGATTCAATAATAACGCGCTCCATATTGGTTTTTGCGGCTTCAACCGTCTTTGAAAAAGGTGTCCAAAAATCCTTTAAAACGTTAACCGAATTTGCCTTATCTTCTGCAATATCATCCAGTTTTAACTCCATTGAAGCCGTGAATTGATAATTCATAATGTCTTCAAAGTGTTTTACAAGCTGGTCTGAAATTGTACGGCCTAAAATGGTTGGTTTTAGGGCCTTATCAAGCTTTTCAACATACCCTCTCTGCTGAATTTTTGTAATAATCGGGGCGTATGTTGAAGGACGGCCTATACCGTATTCTTCCAATTGTTTTACCAAAGAGGCTTCAGAGAACCTTGGCGGCGGCTGTGTGAAGTGCTGTTTTGGGTCAAGCTTTATAAAATCAAGCACATCCCCTTCTTTTAAATCCGGGAATTTTTTCTGCTCTTCCGCTTCATCGTCCGTGTAAACCTTCAAAAAGCCGTCAAATTCAACCTTTGAAGAGCCGATTTTAAAGATGTAATCATCCGCTTCAATATCAACCGTGTGGTTTTTAATTTTGGCATTTTCCATCTGAGATGCCATAAACCTTGACCAGATGAGCTTATAGAGCTTATACTGTTCACTTGATAAATATTTTTTAATGCTCTCGGGCGTTCTTTCAATGTATGAGGGCCTTATAGCTTCGTGCGCGTCTTGAACATTTTTCTTTTTGCCCTTGTTATAATCATTCGGCTCTTTTGGGTAATATTTTTCGCCAAAGTTATAGGTAATATATTCTTTTGCAGCGTCTCTGGCGTCGTCCGATATTCTTACAGAATCGGTTCTCATATAGGTTATAAGCCCGATTGCGCCTTCTTCGCCAAGCTCAATCCCTTCATAAAGCTTTTGGGCTATCTGCATTGTCTTCGAAACGCCGTAACCAAGCTTGGAGCTTGCTTCCCTTTGAAGTGTGGATGTTATAAAAGGCGCCTGCGGCTTTCTTTGAGAATCCCTTGTTGAAATCTTTGCCACCTGATATTTTGCTTTTTCAAGGTCTTTTAGGATTTTATCCACCTCTTCTTTGTTTGAGATGTTTATTTTTTCATCCTTTGAGCCCGATTTCTTTCGGGAAAGCTCTGCAAGGAACTGGAACCCGTCTTTTGCAAGAAGCGCGTCGATGCTCCAATATTCAACGGGGACAAATGCCTCAATTTCAGCTTCTCTCTCGCATATCATTCTAAGGGCAACGGATTGAACGCGCCCTGCCGAAAGCCTGTAGTTTCTTAGCTTTTCCCAAAGAATAGGGCTTATTTTAAAACCTACAAGGCGGTCTAAAATCTGTCTTGTTTGCTGTGCTTTAACTTTTAACATGTCAATGTCACGATAGTTTGCAACAGCGTCTTTTATTGCCTTTGGGGTAATTTCGTTAAAAACGATACGATAAATCTTATCTTCAGGCACTTTTAAAACTTCTCTGACATGCCATGCGATAGCTTCTCCCTCGCGGTCCGGGTCGGATGCGAGGTAGATTCGGCTTGCATTTTTTGCCATTTTGTTTAAAGTGTCTACAACCTTCTGTTTTTCAGGAATTATGGCAAATGTGGGCTTGAAATCATCCTCAATGTCAAACCCGAGGCCCTTTGGGGGAAGGTCTCTGATGTGGCCGAAGCTTGCTTCAATCACATAATCATTCCCGAGAATTTTTTTAATGGTCTTGGATTTTGCGGGAGACTCTACTATTACTAATGCTTTTCCTTTTGCCTCAGCCGCCTTTGCGGTGCTTGCCGTCCCTGTCGCTTTTTTTGCCGTGGTTTTTTTGGTTGTAGTTTTTGCTGCCATTTTTTTCTTTATAAATTCCTGTCTATATAATATTTAAGATAAATTTCTTTTAAAAACAGGGTGAAATCCGTTTATACAAAGCTTTTTTCAGGTTTTTAGCCCCTTATAAAATAACTCCCTGCAGATTGTTTTATTAAACCTTTAAGTTCCATCGATGTCAAGTTAACCATTAAATCGTTAATATCAATGTTTAAAACAAGAGCTAATTCTTCCATTGTCCTTGCCTCGGTCGAAATCGCTTCGTATATTTGTTTTTCAACCCCTTTAAGCTTTTCTTTTTCAGGGTTTTCAACCTGAATATCCCACCCGAGGGCATCTAAAATATCCGCTGCGGTTGTCACCATTGAAGCCCCGTTTTTTAAAAGGTGATAAACCCCCTCTGTGTTTGGGTTTGAGATAAGCCCCGGGATGCACATAAGCTCTCTTCCCTGCTCCAGAGTTAACTTTCCGCTTATCATAGCACCGCTTTTCATCCTTGCTTCGCCGACAACCGTGCCAAAAGAAAGCCCTGTCACAATTCTGTTTCTTTGCGGGAACTGGTGCGGCATCGGGGGCATTTCATAAGGGTATTCGCTAAAAATTATTCCGCCGCCTGCTTCTATTTCTTCATAAAGTTTTTTATTTGTCGAAGGATATTGAAACTTAAACCCTGAACCGATGACTCCTATTGTCTTTAAGCTATATTCAAGGGCGCTTGAGTGGCTTTTTGCATCAATCCCTTCCGCAAGGCCCGAAACGATTGTAATATCAAGCCCTTTAAACTCTGAAACTATTTTTCCTAAAATTTCTTTTGCATAAGTTGAAGCCCTTCTTGAGCCCACAAAAGCAACGGTTTTATCAAAATTTACGTTGTTAAAATCCCCTTTATAATAAAGCATAAGGGGAAAATCCGCTATCCCTTTTAGCATTTCAGGATATTTTGGGTCATTATACGTTAAAATTTTTATCCCTTTTCCTAAATTTTCGCCCTGAATTTCACCCGCGCTGAGTTTTGTAAAATTTTCATAAAATTTATCAGGGTCCGTATTGTCCCTTTCTTTGAAAAAGTCTCTCGGGCAAGAGATTCCGCCCCAATATTCATCTGCAAGTTTTATATCTTCTTTTGTGCAGTTAAAAGTTTTTTCAATGTCAAAATCGAAATATTCAAAAAGCCTTGATTTAAAAAGCGGGTTTGCAATTGAAACGTTGCTCATTGCAAGGAAAAATTTCTCTTCCCTTAATTTATCGGCGCCAAAATTATCAAAATCTGAATTACCCGGGGTGCTTGTCCTGCTTGAATTTACCCCCTCTTTTTCATTCAGCGCAAGTTTTCCTTGAGTTAATTTTCCTGAACTTCTTCCTGTTGAAATTCCTGTCCCGGGGGCTCCTGCGGTATTTCCTGAAATTCCTGTGCCTGCGGCGCTTGTTCCTGAAATTCCTCCAAGGGTGCTTCCTGCGGCATCTCCTCTTGAGCCTCTTCCAATGTTTCCTCTGTTATCGGACATTCTCTTAATTCCTTTATTACGGCGTATTTATTGAAACTAAGGCTCGTATCGTTTTTCAGCGCAAGATTTAAACAATTTCTATAGCCTTTTGTGTCCCCTTTTAATTCTTGTATTTTAGCATAAAGATAATAATAATCTCCGTTTTCTGCTAAATTTTCTTTCATTTCATTCAAAACTTCAATTGCAGTTTGAATATCGTCAATTTTTATGTACAATTGGGTCAAAAGCTTGTATGCTTCTTTATCTTTCGGGTTTTTTTCAATCGTTAAATTTAACATTATTATCGCATTTTCAATATCACCCTTTTCATAAAAAATCTGTCCCAGGTTAAAATATGCCCAGGAATAGTCGGAAGATAGCTGTATCACCTTTTTATACTCTTCAACCGCTTTTTCCGTCTCATTTAGCCTCTGATACATA
>CANSKM010000041.1 GCA_947647475.1 uncultured bacterium | reverse complement strand
ACATAAGGCTTGCCATTTGAGAAGAAGTTGCATCATTTGTGTTAAAAGGATTAAAGGTTTTAGGGCCTTCGCCGATTGTAGATGTTACAAAATCTCCGCCAAATTTTCCGACTTCTCCTCTTGATACTAAATAATCCGTACCGTCTATGGTTTTAGTTTCTGCGGGAGGAAAATTGTATTCAACAACATCGAGCGCTCTTGCATCCGATAATTTTGAAGGTTCATCATACCCTAAATCCCGCTTTAGACAACCTTTTAAGATAAAGGCAAAAAATATTAACAAAAGAATAATGTAAAGTATTTTTTTCATAGTATTGATTTTACCATAACTTCCTGATATAAATGTAGGCAACAGGACGGGTTTAGAAGAGCTAATTTTTTCCCCAATTTACAAACTTTGAAAACTTGCCTTGGACCCGAAAATTTTTAAGGAATGGCATTTTATGAGAATACTTGTTACAGGAGCATCCGGCTTATTAGGTCAGGAATTGTGTCCTATGTTGGATAAAGAGGGGCATCAGTTTTGGGCAACAAATTCCAAAATTTTTGATATTACAAACAAAAAACTTGCACTTGAAATTATGCACAAAATAAGCCTGGATTTAATTATCCACCTTGCAGCATACACAAACATAGACCAGGCCGAAGTTTCCAAAAAAGAAGCATTTGAGGTGAACCATATCGGGACAAAAAATATGGCACAAATAGCAAAAAAGCTTGATGTTCCGATAATTTATATAAGCTCTGATTCTGTTTTTGACGGAAACCAAACAACGCCATATAAAACAACGGATGCAGTTAACCCCATAAATGTTTACGGCGAATCGAAACTTAAAGGCGAAGAAGAGATAAGAAAACTTAAAAAGCACTATATTTTAAGGACAAGCACACTTTATGGCAAGGGCGGAAAAAACTATGTCGATACGATGATTACATTTTCTATGCTCTCAAATTCTATAAGCGTTGTGGACGATCAGATTTTGGCGCCGACCTGGACAAAAGATTTATCCGATGAGATTATAAAAATAATTAACGAAAAAAGGCCCTATGGCACATACCATATAGCATCTTCAGGCGAAGCAAAATGGTCTGATTTTACAAAGAAAATTTTTGAAATTAAAAAAAGAAATATTGATGTAACTTCAATTGAAAAAAGTGATTTTCCGCGCCCCGCAAAGCGCCCAAAATACAGCGTTTTAGACAGTTCAGGCGCATTACCGAATTGGGAAGAATCACTGGAAAAATATTTGTTGAGCAAATAGTATAAAACCTGCAAAAACCCTGATTTCAAAACAAATTAAAAGAAGATATTGAAAAATGGGAAAAATGGGTTATAATGAATATGGTTGTTGGCAGGGCAATTAAGCCCCACCAACATTTGCCCTAGAAAATTTCCAAAACTAGGTCAATTAGTAGCCTTACGAAAAGTAAGGCTACTTTAATGAACATCATTCCGTTCATTTTCCTTTTCCTTTCTACCTCGCGTTAACTAGTATTTTTGTCGGGTAGATGTCGAGGGCAGGATATTTATTATTTTCAAACTTCAATATAATTACTAATAAATTTTATAATATTTAATACCTTTTTGCATCATTCATTCATTTTATAAAACTTGTAAAATATTTGTACGACTACCGATTTTATTGTATAATTAGCTAACGGGATTTAGAAAATTAAAGAGGAAGTTTTATGTACGGTATTATTCTTGCAGGCGGAAGCGGTTCAAGACTTTGGCCCCTATCAAGAGAGCTTTATCCAAAACAGCTTTTAAAAATTAATACCGACAAAAGCCTTCTTGAGATGACCTATCTCAGGCTGCTTGATGTTATGGATGAAAAAAACATCCTCTCAATCACAAATGCAAAGCATTTCAGCGATGTTAAAACCCAATTGTCTTCAATTGCAAAAGACCCCGTTGTTTTATCAGAACCCACACAAAAAAATACGGCCCCTGCAATAAGTGTTTCCGTGAAATATTTACTTGACAAGGGAAAAGACGGCATTGTCCTTGTTGTGCCTTCTGATCACATCATAAAAGATAACAAAAAATTTATGGAAGCTGTGGAAAAAGCCAAGAAATTTGCCGAAGACGGTTCGATTGTGACATTTGGAATAAAACCGACAGCGCCTGAAACAGGATACGGGTATATAAAATCTTCTAAAAAAGCAGGAGATTTTGCATTTAAGGTGGATGAATTTAAAGAAAAGCCCGATGCAAAAACTGCTGCAAAATATTTTAAAAACAAAGACTATTTCTGGAATGCAGGCATTTTTATGTTCAAAGCTTCCGTTTTTATGGAAACTTTGAAAAAATTTGCGCCTGAAATTTATGAAATTACACAAGAATTTAACTTCAAAAAAGATGACACAATTGAATTTACAAAGTTTGATAAAATGCCCTCAATTTCAATTGATTATGCTGTTATGGAAAAAGCCAAAAACATTGTAAACGTACCGATTGATTGCGGCTGGAACGATTTAGGCTCTTGGGATGCAATTTATGAAATCAACAAAAAAGATAAAGACGGAAACGTGAAAATCGGTACCACAATGGCAGAAGGATGCAAAAATTCCTTCCTATACAGCTCAAACAGGCTTGTTGCGGGAGTTGGCCTTGAAGATATTATCCTTGTGGAAACATCCGATGCAATTTTAGCCTGCAAAAAAGATAAAACTCAAGATGTTAAAAAAGTATTTGATAAATTAAAAGAAATCAAAGATGAAACCCACCTTGTTCACACAACGGTTTACCGCCCCTGGGGTTATTATACCGTTTTAAACCAGGGAGATGGGTATTTAACAAAGATGATTTGCGTATCATCCCACGGCCAGTTGAGCCTTCAATCCCACAATTTCAGAAGCGAACACTGGGTTGTGTTATCAGGCTGCGCCAGAGTAACTCTCGATAATAAAAATTATATTCTAAAACCGGGCTCAAGCATTGACATCCCTGTAAAAGTGAAGCACTCTTTAGGAAACCCGTATAAGGAAGAATTAAAAATTATCGAAGTTCAAAAAGGCGATAAGCTTGTCGAAGAAGACATCATAAGATATAAAGACATCTACGGCAGGGTAAAAGCCTAACCTAAAAACTTGCTGTAATTATCTTTTGTAATCGGATTTAATTCTTTAAGTTTATCAATATCAAGGGTGAGTTTTGCACCGTCATAAACCGCAAGTTGTCCTGCGGAATCAAGATTTTCAGGAAGTTTACCGAATACACCGCTTAAAAGGCCTGTTGTCATTCCTTTTGGCGTGTAAAATCCTACATAACCGGAATCTTGCGCAAGCTTATTTATAACATCCGCCGTATAATCCATAGCTGTCTGCATTGTTTCCGAACTGTACATCTTGCCTAAAATCGTATCTTTAGCATCAGGCTCAATTCCACTTGAGATAATACTTGAAACCATGGCTCTAAATTCATCAATATCAACCTTCAATTCTCCAACTTGTCCTTCAAGCTTATATGGCAATATAACACCGTTTTCACTGTAATATTTTGCCAAATCGAGCGTCGGTGTAGTGTAAACCCCGCGTCCAAGTCCCGGAACTTTATTTGCCGCAACTTTTGAAGCATAAGGAGAAATTCCCTCTCCTAAAATTTTCTTTGCAGTGTCAACGCTTGTGCCGTGATATACAAGCCCGTCAGAACCTATTTCTTCAAGAGTTCTCGGCTCTGCTACGCTTGAAATATATTTTTTAATGCTTTCGCAAATATCAGGATGTTCGCTCATAAATTTATCCGCAGCAGCCTTTGTTTCACCCACGGATTCCGCCACAACTTTGTTGTTGCCTGCTGTCGCCTGAAGATATTTATCAAAAAATCTCTTTGCTTCATCAACATTAAATTTATGTTTTGCTCCAATGCCGATTGCAACAGCCGTAATTCCAACTGCTGCAAGCCCTGCAAGCGCAAGCTTCAGTTTCTTTTCTTTATCATCCTTATTCTGCGCTATAGGGTTTGTCGGGCCCGCTTCCCCGGGCAAAACGACCGGTTCCTGAACATTATATCCACTGTTAACATAACCAACATTTACCTGACTTAAATTAAGACCCTGAGCTTCCATAAATTCCCTTCACACATTATATATTATTAATAAAACAGAATTTATAATTTTATTGCCTTTTTATCCTTGTTCAATAGCAATTTTTATCTTTCACAGGTTTTATGAAAGAACCTGCAATTTTTGCATTTTGAAAGATAAAACTATGGAAATAAACTTTACAAATAATTTGAATTTCGGCAAAACACTCCTAAACCAAACAAAGGTAAGAAGCGCAAGAGACGGCATGGAAAGGGTTGATTTTGTTGAATATGACCCGAAAGACAGAAACGACAAAAGAACAATGGACTGCATCGGCCTTTGCTGGGGCACAAGCCCTCCGAAAAAGAACATATAAGACGTCTTTCTTCAAAATTTGAAATGGCGGGACTTGATGAAGAAGCTTTGCCAAACACTCGTTTTTACGGGCTTGAAGACAGCTGGGGAAGCCCGATTGCCGTAGCACAAATAACAACTAAGACAAGCCATGGCAAAAACCTTGCAGAAATAGACTATATACAAACGGCGCCGGATGAAAAATATACATCCCAAAGAAAAAAGTATAAAGGGGGTGGGCGAAACGCTCATTGCACAAATACTTCAACAGTTAACAGGACACACAGAAACTGTTGAATTAACTTCTCTTGCGGAAAATTTTTGGGGCGAAAGCGGCCTGTTTATAAAAAAGACGGGCGGAAACATATATCCTGAAAGATATATCAACGAAAATGATTTCGACCGGTATATTCAGCATGTTGAAAATAAAAAAAGCCAAAAAATATCCCTGTGGTGTTAAAATAAACCGACATTTTTAAAGAGAAATTGTAAAAAATGAAAATAAACCCGATACGCTATAATACACAAGCTTTTGGCAAAGCATATCTTGGAAAAACAGATGTGCAAAAAAAGGACCACGCAAAAGACACTGTTGATTTTGTTGAATATCACCCTACAAACTATAAAGACAGAACCCAGCTTTATGCTTTGGCAGAAGATTGGAAATTGCTTGCACCCTGGATTGACAATATAATTTCAAGAGTAAAGATGTTAAACACATCCGCCTCGGATAATTCAGCCGTCTCAATGAATTTTCATTTTTACGGACTTGAAGATAAAAACGGCAAAACCCTTGCAATAGCAGAAACAACAGAACCGGATTTCATTCCGGGCGAAGTAAAACTTGCATTTATACAGACAAATCCGTTTCAAAGCTATACAGCAAAGAACAGAACATATTTCGGGCTTGGCGAATCTTTGATGGCAAAAATCATAGAAAAAGCGCAGGAAGACGGAAAAGAAAGAATTGTCCTGCATTCCACAAACAAACCGTTCTGGGACAACAGCTCTCTTTTTGAAACTTTGCCCGATATAACAAAAGATATGAGATGCATAAGAAAAAGCAGCTTTCAAAACTATATAAATTTTGTCGAAGAAAAGAAAAACAACACATAAAAAGACTCTTTTTAAAATGAAAATAAATACAAATTTTATAAAAAATATCAATAATATAAATAATGCTCCCTCTTTTGGAAAAAGGCTCATTGAAAAAACAAACGTGAGAAAAGTTTGGGGCGATGTTGAACGTGTAAAAGTTGTGGAATATGACCCCAAAAACAAAAAGGACAGAAAGCAAATAAGCGACCTGGACCACAAACACTGGGGCAGGCATGCGGCAAAATATATGTATAACATTGCATATTCTTTTTCCTATATGACAAAAGGAAAAGCGCCCGAAAAACCTGTAAAACAAAGATATTACGGAATTGAAGACAGATATAGTAACACCCTTGCAATAGCGCAGGTGCAAAGTTCTCCAAAAGAACTTTTTCTTGGAGAATGGCTCTTTCCAAACTGTGCAAAAATCTCCTGTGTTCAAACAAAGCCAACGGAAATGTTTTCATCAGACAAAAGAAGCTATGAGGGTCTTGGAGAGACCTTAATTAAAGAAATTGTACAAATTGCAAAAGATGAACGCAGAGATTCTGTCATTTTATACTCTACAAACGACAACTTCTGGAACAACAGCGGCTTTTTTAGGCCCGTGCCCGAGGCAAGAAAAAACGGATATAATATTTTGCAGCTAAAATCTGAGGATTTTGACAATTATATAAAATTTGTCGAAAACAAAACAAATTATGAAAACCCATATTTAGACATTTATATGTAAAGCTGCGACAGGTTTGCCGCACAGGGGCAAACATGCTTTTAATAAACCTTCGGAATTGAATCCAATAAAAGCTTTGTATAGCTGTGTTTCGGGTTTTTAAAGATTTCCGTTGTTTCCCCTTCTTCAACAATTTCGCCCCGATACATAATTACAACCCTTGTGCAGAGATATTTTACAACGTTTAAATCGTGCGAAATGAAAAGATATGTGAGGTTAAATTTTTCTTTTAAATCTATTAAAAGATTTATAATTTGTGCCTGAATGCTCACATCCAAAGCAGAAATGGGTTCATCCGCAACCACAAACTCAGGTTTTAAGATTAACGCCCTTGCAATTGCAATTCTTTGCCTTTGGCCGCCTGAAAATTCGTGCGGAAAACGGCCCAAATCATCGCTGTTCAGGCCTGTGAGGCTTACAATTTCTTCAAGCATCTCCTCTCTTGTTTTTTTATCTTTAATCCCGTTTACAATTAAAGGCTCAGATAAAATTTCTTTAATTTTCATCTTGGGATTCAGGCTTGAATATGGGTTTTGAAAGATTAGCCCGGTTTTTTTTCTGAATTCTTTAACATCTTTTTTCGTGAAATTTTCAACATTCACACCGTCATATAAAATTTCGCCGCAATTTATATCAAGAAGCTTTAAAATGCAGTTTCCAAGGGTGGATTTCCCGCTGCCCGATTCTCCCACAAGCCCCAAAATTTCACCTTTTTTAATATTAAGACTCACGCCTTTAAGTGCATACACAGGCTCTTTTTTGGGTTCAAAAAGGCCCGTGTTTGAAGAAAATGTTTTATGCACATTTTTAACTTCAATAAGGTTTTCTTTACAATTTTCCATATTGTTTATTTTTACCATATTTTTTAACTCTTTTCTATAGCCTTTAAAATATCACACCCGCATAATAAAAAACCTCCGGATAGTATCACCCGGAGGTTTTAGGTTACAGAAATTATATATCAGTTGTTTATATTGCCATTCAAGTAGTGTTTATGTAAGATAATTTTTTAATTCAGAGACTTTATCCGCCTTTCTGAGTTTTTTTAATGCCTCCCCTTCAATTTGCCTTATTCTCTCCTTTGAAAATCCTAAAATTTTCCCCAGCTCTTCAAGCGTCTTTGTCTTCCTTCCTAAAAGCCCGAAACGGTTGATTAAAATAAACCTCTCTTTTTCAGAAAGAATATCAAGCGCTTTTATAATATCTTTGTATAAAAATTCCTTTTCCACCTTAACATCGGGCGTTTTTAAGATGTCATCCTTTATGTAATCTTCAAGGCAAAGGTCTTGCGCCACAGGCGTATCAAGGCTTACGGGCTCTTTTATCATCGCCTTTTTGGTGCTTTTAACCTTTTTAACATCAACTTTTAAGTATTCCGCCAATTCTTCATCATCGGGCTCACGCCCCAAATCCACACTGAGCTTTACTATCGCCCTTTTTAGCATCCTGATTTTATCGCTCATATGAACAGGAATTCTTATCGTTCTTGAATTATTTGCAATTGCACGGATGATTGTCTGTTTTATCCACCAGGTTGCATAGGTTGAAAACTTAAACCCTTTTGTGTAATCAAACCTTTCTGCCGCCTTAATGAGCCCCAGGGAACCTTCTTGCACAAGGTCCATAAAAAGAATGCCCTGGCCTGTATATTTTTTTGCAATTGACACAACAAGTCTTAAATTTGCCTGGATGAGCTTTTTTCTTGCAATTTTGGCCTCTTTTTTTGTCCCTTCTTTAATCGCTTTTCCTATCATTGTTTCGTTGGTGCGGTTTAAAAGCTTCACTTTTCCGATATCTTTTAAATACATTTGCAAAATTTCATCTTTATTTGCAATTGTGTTAAAAGTCCTGATATCTTCGTTTTCCCCGTCATTTTCTTCTTCTTGGGCACAGTTTAAATATTCATACTCGTCAAAATAAACGTTCTTATTCAACGCACTGTTTTTCATCCTTTTTCTCCCAATTCCCTTAAAAATCCTAAAAATTAACCCTTTTTAAATTTTAAAACTTCAGCTTTATATTTCATTTGACGTTTAAAAATTAATTATGTTTCCATTATCTTAAAAATTAGTGTATAATAAGCGATATGAAACTTTTTAAACTACTTTTTTTATTAGGGTTTATCTTTGTTTTTCAAACCGTGTCATATTCTGCGGAAGTGACCTTCACTGCTATTTCGGATACAAACATTAAAAGAGACACTGCAGAAAATTCTATGACCCCATCCATTCAAAAGCTTTTATATGCAAAGGATGATATTAATAAATCCGGAAGCAAATTTGTAATTTTTCTTGGAAATAACGTTTCAAAAGCAGATAAATTCGACCTTGTAATGTTTGGCAGGGTTATAAATAAAATAAACAAGCCCGTTTATGCGGGAATTGGAAACCGTGATATTCAAAAGGTTAAAGGGCTTGATAAAAAAGAATATTACAGAATTTTAAATAAATATTCAAAAAACAGAATTTCAAAAGTGCCCTCCACAAAAAAGCTTGACGGCTTTTTGTTTATCTTTTTAGACGGCGTAAATGAAACAATTCCTATGCCGAAAGGATATTTTAAGGATAGGGAAATTATCTGGCTTGAAAACACTTTAGAAAAGAATAAAAATAAAAACGTTAGCCTGATTCAACATTTCCCGGCATACACAGGAAAAAAAGAAAACGACAATTTATACGACCAAAAGCCCTACACAAGACTTCTTTCAAGATATGGCAACATAAAAGCCGTAATATCAGGACATACAAATTCAGACTTTGAAGGCGAAGATGAAAACGGCATAAAACATATAAGTGTGCCATCTTTGGCTCAGGGAAGCGAATATAAGGTAATAAACATAAAAACTTTGGGTGAAGAAACTTTAATAAAAACAAAAACAATCAGTGTAGAATAAGGAGGATAACGTGGCAGATAATTCCCTTAGCGGGGGCCAAAAGGCTCTTGAAATCTTAAAAAAGATGAAGGATTTCATCACAAAACATGCAAACATTTTTTGCATTCTGGCTCTTTTGTTGTTCGGATATTTATTTTTGTTTCTAAACCTTGGAAGCTACAGACTTTTAGACATTGACGAAACAAGATATGTAAATATTGCCCGCGCAATGCTTTTTAACGGCAATTTTGTTACACCCGAACTAAACTTTGAAGCTTTCCTTGAAAAACCTCCTCTTTTCTATTGGCTCACGGTTTTTTCATATAAAATCTTTAACAACACGGATGTTTTCGCATCAAGGTTCCCTGTTGCCCTTATGTCATTTTTAATGATGTTCGGCACGTTTGCTTTTGGCAAAAAAGCGCTCGGCTCTAAAATTTATGGCCTCATATCCGCAATGATTTTATTATCAACAATCTGGATTGGCCTTTTTTCACACATCGCAATTATGGACATCGGCTTCACCGCGCTTACAATGGGCGCCATATACTGCGCTGTTATCACTCTTTTTAACGTTAAAGAAGAAAACAAAAAATACCTTTGGTATGTTTCATACATTTTTATGGCACTTGCAGTCCTTCAAAAAGGGCTTATCGGAATTATTCTTCCCGTTATGGTGGTTGGGCTGACATTTATCGCCCTAAACAAAGGAAAAGAGCTTATAAAGCCTGTTAATATCATCCCGGGGCTTATTCTTTTCTTCCTTATAAGCCTTCCCTGGCACATTTTAGCATACAAGGCAAATGGCGCCGTATTCATTGAAGAATTATTTGTAAAACACCACTTTGCAAGGTTTTTAAACTCCGCAACAGGTTTAAACAGAAAACAACCTTTTCTTTTCTACCTTCCGATATTGCTTGCAGGGCTTCTTCCCTGGACATTCTCTTTTATTTAGTCGATTATTCTCTGAATAAAATCATTGGTTAATCATTACAAACCAACAAAATCTTTCAGACAAATTTTTTCAAACGATACAAACGACAGAAAACTTTTGATTTTTGCATCAATTTATGCAGTTTCAATCCTTCTTTTCTTCAGCATATCTTCAACAAAACTCCCAACCTATATTCTGCCCCTTTTCCCTGCGCTTGCGCTTGTTACGGGGTATTATTGTTGGGTATATATTTCAGAC
>CANSKM010000040.1 GCA_947647475.1 uncultured bacterium | reverse complement strand
AAATTTTACATCGCTTCAAAATGAAATAAACAAAAACACCCAAACTGTTCTGGATATGAAAAAGGATGTAGATTACATCAAAAATGATTTTATGGATGATATTGCAGCTGAAGTGCAGATGTTCAGCCAGACGCAAAAATCAAAATTTTCCGTTAATTCGGCAAATTTGGCTGAAGACGGGAAAAGCCCGGATATTCTGGATGATGCGGAACCTACTATACTTGCCTTCAAAGTGGGCGGTGAATATCCTGCTTTAATCGCAACAAATGCTGCGGGGGAATCTGAAACTTTTGAGAGTATCGAAAGCAAAAGTGTTTCAGGATATGTTGACGGGCTTTATAACATTTTTCTTACAATTGACGGAACGGTGGAACTTTTTGAAGCAAGTATTCACAGGTCTCCGAGTGTTCCAAGCAGCCCTGTTATAAACGATGTTTGGCTAAATACGCTTGAGCCTTGGGTTTCATATAAATATAACGGGGTTTCCTGGGTTGAATATGACGGCATTCCCTTGGGAACGGTTGATATTTTAGACGGCGAGATTTATAGAATTCAAAATACCGAATTTAACACCCAATATCTTGATTCTGATTGTTCTTTTTTAACGGAAAGAGGCAGATCAAATATCTCAAAAAGGTATGAATCAAACTGGTTTACTTTAAGTTCAAAAACATCTTTTACTGCAACCCACAACCTAAATGTTGACCCTACAAGATACACGATAAAGCTGCTTGCAAGGGTAAGGTCAACCGTTGGAAACTACAATTCGGGTGATGTTCTTGATATGTCCTATTCAAACTTTATGGGAAACGTTGCAAACAGTGAACTTGGCTGTATTTTAAAATGTACAAAAACAACCGTTACAATAGGAAGCGGAAACAGCGACTATGCTTGCTATAACGACTTTGGAGGAAACGGCTACTATGCTCTTCGTCGTGATAACCTTCAATACAAAATAATCATAACCCAGGATGTTAACTAAGGAGGGGGCAAATGTTAAAGAAAATAATAAGCACAAATGCCTGCAAAAAAATTCAGGAACTTTTAAAAACACTTTCACTTCCTGCTGTAATATATGCTGAAAACCTTATAGGAAAAGGTTTTGGGGAAACAAAGAAACAAATTGCAATCGATTTTATTTTAAACAAGCTTCCCGTTTTTCTTCTTCCATTTAGAGGGGTTATAAAAAAGCTTTTATCCGATGTTTTGGATTTTGCAATAGAGCTTGCTGTTGAAAAACTTCATTCAATTCAGCAAAAATTACCGGATGTTACAAACTAGCAAAGGTTTCATACATACCTTATCTTCTCTAAACTCCGTTTTTTAGGGGGAATAGGCCGGATAATAAAGTTTATTCCCCCTTTTTTTAAAACCGTATCACAATTTTTAAAAAGGAAAAAATATGAAAAGAATAATAATTCACTGGACGGCAGGAACCTATATGCCAAACAGTGTCGAGCTTGAACATTATCATTACTTGATCGATTTTAATCAGGTTCCAAAAGAAAAAGCATCCGTAAAATGTGGAAAATGCAAACCTGAAGACAATTTAAACTGTACGGATGGAAGCAGATATGCAGCACACACAGGGGGCGGAAACACAGGCTCAATCGGTGTTGCAATATGCGGGATGCTTGGCTATCAAGGAATAAAGCAAATCGGGAATTACCCGATAAAGCCTCTTCAAATGGAAGTTTGCTATGAACTTTGTGCAAGACTTTGCATTAAATATGGCATCGAAATTTCAAAAGATACAATAATGACCCATTATGAATTCGGGAAGAAAAATCCTTACACAACAAGCAGAGGCAAACAGGATATTGTTTATCTTGCATCAAATCCGTCTTTGCCCGCAGGAAAAATCGGCGATTTTATCAGAAATAAAATTAAATGGTATCAACAAAAGCTGAGTTTGAAATTAAAAGAAGGCGAACCTGTGGAGCTTAACATTTCAAAAACATCAAGAACGCCAAAAACCCTTGAACAAGAGCCCGCTAAAGCCTCTTAAACTAAAGCTTTCCAAGATGTCTTTCAAAGGCTAAAACTCCATAAATTTCATAATCTTTCTTATAATACCCATTTTCTCTGTATTATCAGGCGATATCAAAGTTTTAAAGACTTTATCGCCTCTTTTTTTATAAATGCTTTTCTTGTGTGAAAAAGTGTCAAAAGAAAACTTGCCGTGGTATTCGCCAAGGCCTGAATAGCCTGTTCCTCCAAAAGGCAAATTTTTGTTTGCAAGATGCAGCATAGTTTCATTCACGCACCCGCCCCCAAAAGAAAAAGTTTTTAAAAATGTGTTAATAACATTTTCATCTTCTGAAAAAATGTATGCTGCAAGCGGCTTTTCAAGGTTTTTTAAAGTTTTTATAATATCATACGTGTTTTCAAACGTTAAAACGGGTAAAATCGGGCCAAATATTTCATTTTGCATCACAAAAGATTCAAAAGATTTAATCTCCATAAGGGTTGGGGCCACATAAAGGCCGCATTCGTCAAATTCCCCGCCAAAGATGATATTTTCTCTTTCAATTTCAATAATTTCTTTTAATTTTGCAAATTGTCTTTCGTTAATTATTCTGCCAAAATTTTCGCTCTCCTGTGGCAAGGGGCCCAAGGATTCTTTAATTGAGGTTTTTAATTCTTCAACTAAAATATCTTTAACATCCTGATGTACAAGGACATAATCGGGTGCAACGCAAGTTTGGCCAGAGTTTAGAAGCTTTCCAAACATTATGCTTCTTGCCGCATTTTGAATGTTACAGTTTTTATCAACAACTGCAGGGCTTTTCCCGCCAAGTTCAAGAGTGACAGGCGTTAAATATTTGCAAGCGGCCTCCATTATCTTTTTCCCTGTCTGGGTGCTTCCTGTAAAGAAAATGTGGTCATACCTTTTGTTTAAAAGGTCAAAATGCAGGACGGATATCGGGTTTAAGACATAAACATATTCTCTTGCAAAGATGCTGTTTATCATCTCCATTAAAATTTTTGTTGTTTTTAATGTGTCTGAAGATGGTTTTAAAATAACCGTGTTTCCTGCGGCAATTGCTCCAATTAAAGGTATAAGCGATAATTGAAAAGGATAGTTAAAAGGGGAAATTATTAAAACGCACCCCTTGGGTTCAGGAATTATAAAGCTTTCAGCCCCTGACATTCCCCCAAGATGCAGCGGGGTTGGAACTTTTTTCATCTGTGCCCAGGATTTCACATTTTTTATCGCAAGGTTAACCTCTTCCAAAACGGGAAGAATTTCTGTCGTATATGCTTCAAATTCGGGCTTTCTAAGGTCCTCTTTAAGCGCATATACAAATTTTTCTTTATAATTTATAATCGCAGATTTTAATATCTTTAATTTTTCAACGCGAAAATCAACATCAAGCGTTGCGCCTGAATTAAAATATATTCTCTGCTCATCTAAAATTTCATCTAATTTTGCAACCATATAAAAATTTTAGATGAAGATTTTTCTTTTTTAATTGCCCAAGAGGGCGCAGCCCGTGGGCTATAACCGTGCAAATAGGCTAAGGGCAGGCCAAAAAGAATTGCAATTATTAAAAAGCAATTAATTCGTTAAACATTATAATTGAAAAGATGTCGGTCAATCCTGAAATAAAATCAACAATTGCAGCTTTATAATCATTCGGGTTTTGAATATCATAAATTGTTTTATTTATAAATTTCTTTGCGCCTCTATATTCCCTTGTAGAGGCATTTGAATATTTTAAAAGCCATTCTTTAAAATGTTCACAAAGAAGCGGGTAAAATTTTTCATCAAGTTCGAGCTTTTTAATGCACTCCATTGGCTTGTTATCATTATAATAAGATAAAAGGCGGTTAAAAATCGTGTTTATGATAAGGCTTGCATAATCTTCAAAGGTTTTAAGCCTCGGGTGAGAATAAATGTTTTGATAGTTAAACCTTTTTATAGTCTTCATAATTTCAAAATATTCTTTTGAAAAAGAAAGGCCAGTATCCGGGTTTGAATGTTTGCACAAATCTATTATAAAAAGGTGCACTAAAGAAGTTGTATTAATATCCTTCAGCTTTTTATGGTGGAATAATTCCTGAATAATTCCTTCAAGCTCTTCTTTTTGTTCTTCTTCCAAAATCTTTTTTGAAAGCGCATCTTCAATGTCTCTGCCTAAATATGCGATTTTATCCGAAATTTTAACCACACATCCTTCGTATGTATAGCTTTGAAACTGGTTTGCCATCTGAATTGTTTCTAAATCGATAAATTCATCCCTCGGTTTTAATGCTGCTTCATCCACTTCCCCGCAATGACAAATAATCCCGTCGCGGACAGCATAAGATAGGTTCAAATTCCTCTCATACCCTTCATAATCAGGCATGGTTTCAATTTTATCGATAAATCTTAAACTGTTTTTTTCATGCCAAAAGTTTCTTGCAAGGTTATGTTCGCGCACGATTTTCGATAATATTTTTTCTCCCGTATGCCCGAAAGGCGAATGTCCAAGGTCGTGCCCGACGGCGATTGCACGGGTAAGCCAGGGGTTTAGCCCTAAAAATTCTGCAATGGTTTCTGCAACGGATGATACGTGGTTAACATGTTCAATTCTTGTGCAGATGTGGTCATTGTTGGTATTAAAAAACACTTGTGTTTTGTGTTTTAGCCTTCTGTATGCATTTGAATATAAAATCCTGTGGTAGTCTCTTTCAAAGGGGTGTCTTATATCTTCATCTTTCCTGTAAAGATCTTCAAGGCGGCTTGTTGCGTTAATATATTTAGAATGTCCTTTAAACATTCCTTCTTCTTTAAAAGTTTTTTCAAATGTGTGCTTGTGCGTTGTTTGTGTCATTGTTATCTTACTTTTCTTCCCTTTGTTTATTTTTCTTCCTTAGCCTTGCTTTTCTTCCTTATACCATTCCACGTTTCTTGTTGCAAACATAACGATAATTATTGTGATAAAGAGGCCGAAGCTTCCTGCAAGAAGGGATAATTCTTCAAGGTTTACCGTAATGTAGAGGTAAAGATAGATTAGCCCCAAAATTCCTGCAACTGCAGACGGGAATTTTTTATCCTCTTTTTTTACAAGGACAAAATAAGTATATAGGCTGATTAAGCCTATTGTCATAACGGCTGAGATTAAATATGAAATTCCAAAATTGATAAATTCAGACATTGAAAGTAAAAGGAGGTAAAATACAAGCATCGAAACACCGACAAGGCTATATTGGAAGGGGTGGATGTGCTTGTTTGTTTTGTTTGTAATTTCATAAACAAAAAATGCTAAAAACGTTAGCGCGATGAATAAAAAGCCATATTTTACGCATCTTTCCGTCATTCTGTAATTATCCACAGTGTTTATAAAATTCATCGTATATTTTGATAAATCCTCTGAATCATAACTGCTATTTAAAGGAAGCGCGGAAGCAGCCTCAGGCACAGACCAGAAAACCGTGTAGCCTTCTTTTGAATTTGTATGTTCAACGGGTGAAAAATCGCCCGTAAATTCTGCTTCTCTCCAGTTTGTTTTAAGGTGCGTCTGGTGGAAAGTTCCGCCTGCAACAAAGGAAAGCTCGCCGGTTCCCCTAAGTTCATATTCTATTTCATAAGGAATAACCGTTTCGTCTTTAATATAAACGTTGCATTGATATGAAGAACAATCTTCTACGGTTTTATTGTTAAATTTCACTTTGGGCTTTGTGATAAAACCTTTTCTGTCTGATACTTTAAAAGACAAAACAGCCTTTGCATTTTTCAGGTCTTTAATTTTAAATTCGCCCTTTTGTTTAATTTTTGCCGTGTAGACAGGGATTTTATATATGCTTTTTTGTTTCAATTCGCCTTTGACATCAACGTTTGTATCTATGCTGTCTGTGTATAGAAAAACGGGTGTTATGCTCTCATCTTTTGTTACAATTGTTTTTTTGCCTTTTGAAACGGCTTCAAAGGTGTTTTTTTCGCGTTTTTCATAAATTAATTTCGGAAGATCGATTGTCTGTTCTCTTCCCCAGGTTTTTGAAATGTCTGATGAAACTTTTTCTTTAAACCTTTCTCTTTCTGAGACAACGCCTGAAATGCAGGCAAGAAGTATTGAAAGTATTATTAAAAACCCGACAATCATTCCGATTTTTGGCATAACATTTTTCTGCATAAAACTTCCTTTTTAATTTTGCTTGTCTATTCTAGCATAAACCTTTTCCCTTTTAAAATACGGTAAATAAGTTAAAAATCTTTTAAATGATGCACTTGAAGTGGTGCACTCAAAACGGTGCATTTAAAACGGCACGCCGGGGCATAAAAAACACGCAAGAGGTGGAATTTTCTTGCGTGTTTTAGTCTTTGAAATTTAGAACTGACTTGAATATTTGGGATTATTCTTCGTATTTTCTGTGCCAAATATCTGCGTATTCTTTGGTTTCACCGTTTTGCTTGAATGTAGCACCTTCTTGGGTTGTAAGCTGGTTGCCTTTGCCGTCGAAGTTATCATTCATCGTGGTTTCATCGGTTTGTGCGAGGTTGATTTCCGTTATGCCCAAATCAAGCAATGATTGCGCTTCAGAATTATAACCGTTTGCTTTCATCTTGAAGCCGAAGTTTTCTTCAAGGAATTTGATATCGTTTTCATCAATTACCATATCATCTTCGCCGTTAATTACCCCTGCTTTCATAGCAAATGCTTTCAAGGCTGCAAAACCGTCTTTGTGGCCGTCTTTAACGCCATCACCGTCAAGGTCTGTGTTATCGCCAAAGAGCTCTGAACCGTCTTCGCCTGAAATACCGTCACCGTCTGCGTCGAATACCAATACACCGTCTGCAGAGTCGTTAATTTTATCTACAACGCCGTCGCCGTCGATATCGAATTCAACGATTTCATCTGATGTTTGAACCCCGTCGCCGTTTAAATCGAATGACAATGGTGACCAGGTTTGATAGCAGGCTTGGAATTCTTTAACGGTTTCACAATCGTCCATATAATAAACTTTTCTGCCGTCTTGGGTTTCCGTGCCGAGTTTGTTCCAGGTTCCTGGGGTAATACCGCCGTTTCCGCATTCAATGATGCTCATACTCTTATCATCATATCCGTATGTCAAACGTACAAGGGAGTTGTCGCCTGCGGATGTTAAGTTTCCTGACATATCGTAAATATGGTATTTGCCGTCGTTTGCGCCCGGTGCAAAGATATATCTCGGTTCGCCGTTGCAGAGTTTTTCTTTTAAATCGATACCAAGTTCATCCACAAGGGCCCATTCTTCGTCTGAAATCAGGTCTTTAATTTCATCCGGTTTTTTGTCTGAAACTTTATCTTCGCCTTTGGGCTCACCTATGCTCTTGTATGCGCTTTCATCCACGCGGTCTGCATACACTTCTTTTTTAGCAGTGCTTATTGTTCCTGCTTTTGATTCATAGGTGCCTTTCTTTTCGCCAAGGGCCGCTTCATCTGTTTCAACAGAATCTTTAAGCGCATTTACTTCTGTTGTAAGGTCTGCAACCGTTGTGCTTGCGTTTGCAACAACTTCTGTCTGAGTTGAAATTCTTGCCGTAAGGCTGGAAATTTCATCCTGAACCGTTGCAAGCTGTCTGTTTAACGATGTGAGCTCTGCAGTTAAGCCTGCATCTGCGCCGACATCACTAAGTTTCTTTTCAAGGAAACTTTCCCAGTCGCCGTGCTCTTCTTCGTTATATGCAGCTTTTGCTTTTCTTATTACATCTTTTTGAGAAGTCTCAAGCTTTGCTTCAATTTCGGCTTCTTTAGTTTCAATTTGGGCTTTGAGGTTTTCTTCTTCCTCGAGTTTTCTTTCTTTTTGGTCTTGAAGGTCTGCAAGTGTTGCTTCTTCGTCTGCAAGTTTTGCCTTTGCGGTTTCAAGCTCTGCTGTTTTTGCTTCAAGGTCAGCTTTTGATTTTTCAAGCCTTGCTTCAAGCTCTTCAATATCTTTTTTAAGCGCCGTCACTTCAGCATCAAGCGCTGCGGCTTCTTCATCCGTTAAGATTGTGTCGCCTTTGGCTTCTTCCGTGCCGTCTGCTTCTTCTGCCGCATCAGCTGCCACTGCACCTTCTGCGCCTTCTGCTGCATCAACTCCAAGAGCTGCGGCAAGGTCAGGGTCCAGTGTTGCGATAAATTCAAGCTCTGCTGCGCTGAATTCAGCCACTGCATCCGCTTTCACTTCTGCGCCTTCTTCAAAAAGCGCTACAAGTTTTTCTGCTTTTTCTTCACCAAATTCCTTTACAATTGAAGTTTTTACTTCATCTGTAATTGGAGCGGCTTTGAATGATCCATCAATTGCACTCATACTTTTTCATCCTTTCAAAGACATCTGTCGGTCAGTTCTATTACATACTTTTAATTTGTCGGCATTCTTTGAGTGCATCTTTAGGAAATGTAAAGCATTGTGAAGAAAAATTAATATTGCTTATAAATTTGTTTATAAAAAACAGCGCCAAAGTTAATAGACGCTGTTTTTTAAGATTTTTACACTTTTTATTGTTGTTAATTAAAAGTGTCTTTTAGAAGTCGTAGACAATCAAAATCCACTAAAAGTGTCTTTTGATTAGGCCGTCAAAGCCTCTGCCGTGGCGGGCTTCGTCTTTTGCCATTTCATGAACTGTGTCATGAACTGCATCATAGCCAAGTTCTTTAGCTAATTTTGCAAGCTGTAATTTACCGTCGCAAGCGCCATATTCAGCATCAGCTCTTAATTTTAAGTTTTCAAGAGTTGAAGGTGTAACAACTTCGCCAAGAAGTTCTGCAAATTTTGCAGCATGTTCTGCTTCTTCAAAAGCGTATCTTTTGTATGCTTCAGCAACTTCAGGATAGCCTTCTCTGTCAGCTTGTCTGCTCATTGCAAGATACATACCAACTTCTGTGCACTCACCCATAAAGTTTGCTTTTAAGCCTTCAACAACTCTCGGGTCTAAGCCTTTTGCAACGCCAATTCTGTGTTCGTCAGCATATTGTTTGTTTGCTTCATCCATTTTATTAAATGTTGTAGCACCGCACAAAGGGCATTTATCCGGCTGCTTGTCGCCTTCTGCTGTGTAGCCGCATACTGTACATACGAATTTTGCCATTTTAATTCCTCACTTTCTAAGTTTCGATATAGATTTTATTTTATTAATCTTCTTGTATTTCAAACATATCCTTGCCCACAGAGCAAATCGGGCAAACGTAATCTTCGGGCAGCTCGCTAAACGGGATGTTATCGTGTTCAGCCGGGTCATAAACATACATGCAAGCTGTGCAAACGTATTTATCCATCTTGTAATTCTCCTTCTTTCTTATCTTCTCTGCAATCTTTGCACTCCCCGTGGAATACAATTTCGTGCGTATCTATTTTAAACCCTGACACCATTTCAGCCTTTCTTACAAGGTTTGGTGAAATTTCAGAGGGCAGGTCAAAAATTCTTCTGCATTTTTTGCAAAAAAAGTGATAATGCAGGTGTGTGTTATGGTCGTAATGGCTTGAATCTTCAAGGCCGTTTATTTTCTTAATTTCGCCGGTTTCAGCCATTTGGTTTAAGTTTCTATACACCGTTGCAAGGGAAATATTGGACTTTTCTTCTTTTAAAACCCTGTGGATATATTCGGCACTCGGGTGCACAACGTTATTTTGCAGGGTCTCAAGTATTTTTCTTCTTTGTCTTGAAAAATTCATATTTTTCCCTTTCTTTATCACCTTTGAATTCAAAAATGATAATAATTACTATTTTATAGACATGTTTCTTTAATGTCAAGGATTAAAATAATCTACCCGTATGAATACCAATGCACTTGCAAATGTTAATATAAAGTTTGCAAGTGCACTTTTAAAAATGAATAAAGGCAAAAGATTTTAACGAAACATTTGTGCCAGCCAAAAGAAAGGAGGACAGATGCTGGTTAAAATCACCGAAAAAGAACTAATGCTAATAATAGCAATAGTTCTTATCATCAAAACCCTTTAACTAGGGTGGCAGGGTGTTAACGGCACCCTTGCCTTTATTCATATTTTAAACCATTATCGCTTTTTTACAAGTGCATTTTGAATTAAAAAATTACATAAGTTTACATTTTTACTTGTATGAATTAAACCGTTAAAATAATAATTATGCCGATAGATATGTCTTATGATTATATTGCCAGCTTTCAAAGGCTTGAAGATGTTTTGCCCTACAGGCAGATGAAAAGCGGTGCAAAGGTTGAAGATAATACAATTTATACGGATAAAATTCCTGCAAATTCAAACCCGGTTTTAAGGCTTGAATATGACATTTTAAATAAAGACGGTTTTGGTCTAAAGCGCGGATTTTATGAAATCCGGCCGGATTCAGGGTATGCATATTTAATGTTTATCCAGGCAGGGCAAATTAAAGCAAAAATTCCAGTAATTTCGCACGAGCTTATATCAAAATACGGAAACGATTACGAGTGGCCGGATTCCAAGAAACATTTTTGGGAAAAAGGTTTTTTTGGTAATAACAAGCCAAATTCAAACCCTGTAAGGC
>CANSKM010000039.1 GCA_947647475.1 uncultured bacterium | reverse complement strand
GTAATCGACCTTGGGCCTGTGTTTAACAACAAAATTTCACTTCTTGTGGAAAACAAAGTTGTTGCAAGGGGCGAACTTGTTATTTTGAATGACAAATACGGCGTAAAGGTGGATGAAATCATCTCCACGGGGCAATCTTCAGGCCAAAGGGAACAAGCACCCGCACAACCGCAGCAACAAGCCGCAAGGCCGCAACAACCAGCACAACCGCAGCCGCAAGCACAACAGGCAAACCCGGAGCTTGTAAACAAAATGGCACAGGCAACAGCAGAAGGCGCCGCACAGGGGGAAGTTGAAGAATTTGACTATTCCGATTTTGAAAATGAAGAAGGCTAACATCCTAAACAGTTAAAACAAACCAAAAACAAAGGGAAAACAAGGAAAATAAGGGGTTTTAGATGGCACAATACATTATAGCTTTCAGTTTATACACACTTGCAATGATTGGAATTTTTTTCATCGCATTTGTTGTTTATAAAAAAACGATGGGCTTTAGCTCTTCAAGGCTAAACAACGGTATGAAGATTGAAGATGCCCTGAGGCTTTCGCAAAGAAAAACCCTTTATATTATAAACGTGCAGGGGGAGAGGTTTTTAATCGCATCAGATGTTGAAAACACAACCTTCCTTGCAAAATTAAGCCCGAAAGAAGGCTTGGCACAAGGCTTTGGCGCACAAAACCCGAATTTACAAAACATAAACACAACAAAAACAGGGCAGGCCCCAAAAATAAGCCTTGAAAAGCAAAATTTCGGCCCAATTCAGCTTTCAAAAGAGTCCATGCCGGAAAACACACCAGATGAAACGGAACAGAAAAAACAGGTTGAAAAATATATAAAAGAGCTTGAAACATTGAATATTGCAAATAATTCAACAGAACAGGATGAAGAAGAATATTCAAACGCCGTTGATATTAAAAATATTAAGGGCACCTCAAAAAAGACGATTATGAAAAACATTTTAAAAGAACTCGAAAATTCAAAAAGGACAAATATATAAATGGATGTTGTATTAAAAGATTTAAACCCTGCTATACAGCTTTTAATGGTCATGACATTGTTTTCAATGCTGCCCTTTGTTTTTTGCTGTATGACATCTTTTTTAAGGTTTACGATAGTTTTTTCAATGCTAAAAACCGCAATGGGAACACAATCTGTCCCTCCTGCAATCGCACTTATCGGCCTTGCTTTGATTATGACCCTTTATACGATGTCCCCCGTGTTTCAGAGCATGTATGAAGCGGGGCGAATTCCTTATGAAAAAGACGGCGACATTGTTATGACCCTTCAAAAGGGTTCGGAGCCTTTGAAAGAATTTATGCTAAAGCAGACAAGGCAGGAAGATTTGGCGTTTTTTGTCGAAAAAACCCGTGTCACAATGCCTGAAACCCCCGAAGATTTAACTCTTTGGGAGGTAGCCCCCGCATATATCATAAGCGAACTTAAAACCGCCTTTGAAATCGGCTTTATAATCTTTATACCCTTTATTGTATTAGACCTTGTTGTTGCAAACATCCTGCTTGCGCTTGGTATGTTTATGCTATCGCCCACAATTGTCTCTTTGCCTTTTAAACTTTTGATATTTATCGCAGTGGATGGCTGGAGCCTAATTGTAAAAGGTCTTGTGGAGAGTTTTAACTGATGGAAATTTTAGTAGAATATCTTGCAAAAGGCTTTATCACGATGCTTTCAATCTCTTTGCCCTGCGTTCTTGTGGCAGCAGGAATAGGGCTTGTTGTCGGCATCTTACAGGCAGTAACCCAGGTTCAGGAGCAAACAATTGCCGCAGCACCCAAAATTATTGCCGTGTTTTTAACGATTATAATCCTTGGAATGCTTTACATAAGGATTTTAACCGAATACTTCACCGAAGGCACAAACCTTGCTTTTAATGTAATCACACGCTCCGCAAATTATGTTTTGCCTGAAGATTACTATTTCCATTCAAAACCTTTTGCATCCGAGATGAAAGATACGATTAAAAGAGGGGATAATATTGACAGGATTATGAAAAACCCCGGAAAAATCCCCTGGTCCGAGCAGCAATTTAAGGATAAATATACCCCAAGAAGCAAAGGGGCAGACCCAAGGCCGAATTTCATAGAAACAAACAGAATGCTTGGAAGGTAAGAATATGAATACAAAAATCCCGTCAAAATATTTGATACTCCTTTTTTTCCTTGTCCTTATCTGCATTGTGCTTCCGATGTTAATTTTAACAATGCCCGCAAAGGCTGAAACCAATGCGCCCGCGCCTTCAAATACGGAGGCTCCGGCACCCCCTGCGCCTTCCAACGCAGAAGCTGATAAATCTTTAAACCCAAACACCGTTACAAAAAAAGAGCTTGTTGCCCCCGCTCTTCAGTTTTTAAGGGAAGATTACCCCGCAGCCTTCCTTTCAAAGGATGATTACAGCATAAAATTAAACTCACAGAGAAAATATAAATTAAGATGTTCTAAAACAATAAGTGCCGTTGCAATCGGGGATATTGAAAATGTGAAGGCCGAAGAAAACACCGAAGCAAACGAAGAAAAAATGCTTTATGAACTTTCTGCGCCAAAGGATATTATTGTAAAAACAAGGCAGGAAACCTATACATATATGCAGATTTTCACGGATTCAAACCGCCCCACAACCGTGATGATGTCCATAAACGCTAAAAACGAAGTGCCGGACCTTATAACGTTTGGCGATTGCACAATGTTTGAAGATATTTAGGGAGTAAATTTTTGGATTTAATTTTAACACAATTTGCAAAAATATTTCCGGAAATTAACCTTGCAATCGGCGCAGGCATTATGATATTCTCGCGCTTTATCGGCCTTATGCAGTTTGCCCCGGGGTTCAACAGAAAAGAACTCCCGACAATTGCAAGGCTCTCTTTTGCCTTAATTATGACCGTTGTCACAACATCAATCGTAAAAATTCCCGAATTCCCGGAAGGCTCTTCGATGATTTTGTGCATCGTTTTAAATTACCTCTTCGGGGCGCTCATAGGATACATCGTAAACTGTGTCATCTCAGCCATTACGGCAGGCGGCGATATGATAAACACACAAATGGGTCTCTCATCCGCCATGGTTTTAGACCCCACAACACGTGCGCAGACATCAATCGTCGGAAACGTTTTCACCCTTGCAGGGGTTATCATTTTTATGTCCATAGGCGGGCTCTATTGGCTCATTGATGCTTTTATAAGAAGTTTTGAAATCTTCCCGATGTACGGTACATCCATTCCTTTAAATAAAATTGTAAATATGGATTATTTAATTTTAATCACATCAAACATTTTTCTTGTCGGAATGCAGATTGCAGCCCCCGTTTTGCTTGCAACGCTCGGGCAGGATATAATTCTTGGTACAATTTCAAAAACAGCCCCACAGGTAAACGTTTTTCAGATGAGCTTCCTTTTTAAGCCGATTTTAGGCGCTTTGATTTTAACCTGGATTTTACCAATGCTTATGGAAGTTATCCAGGAATATATCACCTCTTTTTCAAGCATATTCTAGCTTTCAAGGAGACTACAGGTCTTGTTCAAAGATATTCTTCTTTTTAAATTCATCCTCGTCACAGTGAATTAGAAAGCCGCATTTAACACACGCAAGAACCGTATTTGTCGAATCTACGGGCCTGAAGATATGTTCACATTTTTCATACATATCTTGATAATTTGCTTCAAAATCTTTTGAAGCATCGTCAAAACCAGCATCCTCTTTATCATACGGGTACTTTTGGCGAAGCTTTGACAGCTTTTCTTTCAGTTTAAAAATGAGCTCTATAATATACATAAACTTATTTTTAAATTATAATCTAATTGAAATGAAAAACAAAAGTGAAATTTTTATATCATCAACAGTAGATTATCATAACATTTTTGGCGCCGTGAAAACCGCAAACAGGCTTCAGACAGGGCTTGAAATCAGCCGTTTTGGAAAGCTTCGAGAAATTGACGATGATTTTGACGGCACTTTAGCTATGTATAAAGATGCAATCTCGGGGCTCGAAGGGCCTTTAACCCTCCATGGGTTTTTTTCAAACCTCTGCCTCTGTTCAAAAGACCCCCTGATTAAAGAAGCTTCCGTTAAAAGATATTACCAAAGCTTTGAAATAGCGGCCGAACTCGGCGCAAAGACGGTCGTTTTCCACACTTGCTATAATAATTTATTAAAACAAAAACAGTATCGGGAAAATTTTTTCCTCTCTTCTTTAGAATTTTTCAGAGAATTCATCCCGCATTTTGAGGCTGAGGGGATTGTTGCAACGATTGAAAACGTGCATGAGCCCGATAATGAACTTATAAGAAACATTATAGCTGCAATTAATTCGCCAAATTTAAAGGCGACAATTGACATCGGCCATTGCAACATACATTCCAAAATCCCTGTCCCAGATTGGATTAAAGACTATGGCATAATGCTTCATCATATGCATTTTCACAACAACTTCAAGGATGAAGATGCGCATGGTTCTTTAAAAAACGGCTCTCTTGAAATTAAACCCATACTTGAAACTTTAAAAGATATGCAGCTTTTCCCGCAAATTGCATTTGAAATTTTTGATATTGATGCTCTGGAAGAAAGCCTTGAATATTTTAGACAACTTGAAAAAGAAGTCTACGAACAATAACCCGGTTTACTCTGTTTCCATGACTTTGGCGTTTAGTTCGTCTGCTTTTTTATAAAGCACATTCATCCCTGTACAAAGACAATCAAGCTCGGATGTGTACAAATTATGCTTGCAAAAGTCCAAAAGCAGGGCAGAAAGGTCAAAAATTTCTTTTATACTCTTTTTAATATATTTTTCATTGTCTTTCATAATTTCCTCCATCAAAACCCCGACAATTTAACGGGCTTTTGAAATGATTTTATCATTATCATTAGACTATGGCAAGTGGCATTGAAAAAATAAAAGCAAAACTCGGCCCCAATATCAAAAAACGTAGAAAGGCCCTAAAATTAACGCAATTTGAGCTCGGTGTTCAAGCTGATGCAACCGAAGATTATATTCAGGCTCTTGAAACAGGCAGGAGTACGCCCAGTATGGCTTTTCTGGGTCGGCTTGCAGATGCGCTTAAAGTTGAGCCCCACGAGCTTTTAATGTAAATTCTGTTCAAAATTAACGGAAAAAACTGAAAACAGTCCTTATTTTTTCCAAAACGGCAGTTTTACGGCAGAAATTTCTTCTGTAAATGCTTTTACGCCTTCAGGGTCTGAAGTTTTTATTTCTTTGAAAACATCCGTAATTCTTTTAAACATAGCCGTTTCAAAATTTTCAGGAACTGCGGTTCTTCCTTCGGATATTTCAATGATTTCATCAATCATATCAGCCATTTTTTTGCAAGCAACCCTGTCCACGCTTGTTTCATCAAGCCCTCTTTCCACTTGCAGCTTGTCTAAAAGCGCGTATGCATTTTTTATCCCATGCAAAAAGTCTGTTGTCTCTTCCCCGCTTATGTTTTTGCCGCCAAGCAGCTTTCTTGCAGAATCCGTGAGAGAAGATGTCACGCTTAAACAAGACTTCTCATCAGGCGACATATCGGGGGTTTTGACAGTAATACCCGCAAGAAGGACTTTTGACTTCGCAAAAAACGTATCAGCCCGGCCTGCAAGCTTTACAAGTTGTTTTTGCAAACCCTTTGAAACGGGGAGCTCTGAAATCCCTTTTTGAAGCGCGGGGGAAATTTTTTGAAAAGGCATAAGCCCGGTGAAAGAAACTGTATCTTGGGTGTTTTGAAGCGGTGCGTTTGAAAAAGCGCTGTTGCCGTTGGCTCTAAAGGCCGCCACAGGTGCTTTTTTAGGCATATTGTAAAAATTTGAGCCTGAAATGTTGTTAACTTTCATTTTGTCTGATACCTTTCTTTTGGGGCTAAAATCATCTTTTTAAGGGCACTATGGAGATAAATTATAAAGTTTTGTAAATAAAATTATGTTCCGGGGCTGAAAAAATCGCTTATCGTATCAACCAGGTCTTGAAGAGTATTTTCAAGCTCCGGGGAAACATCGGGCTTTTTTCTTGAACAAAGAGCAAAAATTATAATCCCAGCAACCACAATGGCGGCGCCTATTCCAAGCGCAACTTTCTTTGCTTTCGGGTTTTTAAAAAACTCTTTTGCTTTGTCCATTGTTTTTTTGAAGAAATTCGGTTCTTTCCCCTTGTTTTCAGGCTCTTTCGCCTTATTTTCCACAGGCTCGCCTGTTTCTAAAACATTGTTTTGGGGCTGAATTACAGGAGCAGCTGGGGCCTGAGGCTGCATCATCGGGGCCTGAACGACAGGCGTTTGCACAGGAGGAACCTGCACAGGTACGCTCTGCACGGGCTTTTGAGCCTGTGTCTGTGTTTGAAATGTCTGCAAAGAAGCATTTTGCGCCGAAGGGGCAGATTGCATAACAGGGGCCGTGTTTTGATTATTTTGATTTGCAAGATAAGACGTCAAAAGGCTTGAAGGGCCAACGTTTTGACCAACGTTTGAACCTAAATTTAAGTTGATATTCGGGTTAATATTTGAACCCACAGGGCCGACACTGTTTACAGGCATAAAAACAATTTCCTCATAGTCTTTTATGCCCCTATAACGTTTCTGAAAAATAAAATTTGCGGTATGGCTCTAAATGGCCTAAATGACTTTAGGCCGATAAAACTCTTTAATGAAGCAGCCCAAAAGAGGTTTACACAGCTTCTTGTGCAGAATTTTCAAATTCTTCAACATTTTCAACCGGATGCAAAGGCAGGCAAAAACCAAACGTAGAGCCCATGTTCGGTTCCGATTCCACAAAAACCTTGCCGTTGTGGTGCTTTTCAACCGTCACTTTAACCAAATGCAGCCCAAGGCCCGTGCCTTTAATTGTGTGTGTATCATTTTCAACGCGGTAAAAACGGTCGAAAATCTTTGCCTGGTGCTCTTTTGAAATCCCTATTCCCGTATCCGATACCGTAATTTCAACGCTATCCGCCATTTTGTCTGACATTCCCGCCTTAATATCAATCGTTGAATTGTTCGGCGCATATTTTATCGCGTTTGTCACAAGGTTTGAAATCACACGGCCGATACTTTCCTCATTATAAGGCAGCATGGGGATTTCACACTCTTTTTCAACCTTAAAATTAACCCCTTTTTCTTCCGCAAGCACTTTTAAATTTGCCAACGTGGTTTCAAGGGTTTGCATAATGTCCCCTTCAGCCTTTTCATAGCGCGTATTTGACTCCAATTTTGAAAAATCCAGAATATCATTTACCATATTATTCAGGCGGATAATTTCCTGGTTTATAACCCCGATAAATTCACTCTGTTCTTCAAATTTGAACTCCGCACCATAGTTATAAAGGGTGTCAATGTAGCTTCTTAGAATGGTTACGGGGGTTCTAAGCTCGTGGCTCACGTTTGAAATGAAGTCACTCTTCAGTTTATCAACCTCTGCTTCCTTTGTAATGTCGATTAGGACAATGATATAGCCTAAATAATCGTGCGCTTTTGAAAACATTGGTGAAATTACGGATTTTATAACCCTTTGGTTCACATCCACGTGAAATTCCAGGGGTTTTTTCTCAATAATTTCAAGCGGCGTTTTTTTGAAAGTTTCAATTTCATCCTTAAAGCAGGCCCTGCCTTCAACATCGACATAGTTTGCAAAGGATGTGTCGATTATATCTTTTGATTTAACGGACAAAATGTGCTCTGCAATAGGATTTACAAGGACTGCATTGTCCTCGCTGTCGCACACAACAACGCCGTTTGCGATGCTCATCAAAACGGATTCAAATTTGTTCCTCTCAAGAGTCAATTCTTCAATGTTTTGCTCTTCATAAATGTGCAGGCGGCTTGACATATCGTTAAAAGCGGCAAAAAGCTCTTTGATTTCGCCGGATGCTTCTTTGTGTTCAAGCAAAGTGCCGAATTTCCCGCCGGAGATTGCTTTTACGCCCTGATGCAAAATCGAAAGTTCGCGCGTAATTAAAAATGTGTTTATTAAAATTACGATTGTAAAAACGGCCCAAACAAGCGTAAAGACAATGAACATAGAGTTTTTGGTGGTCTTTGCAATCGCAGATGCCATTGAAGCATTCAGCCCGATTTCAACGGTGCCCGTGATTTCACCGTTTTTGTTTAAAATCGGCGCAGAAAGGTTTGTCCTTGTGTTTTCAGCCCTGTCTTTAAAGGTTTCCGTGGTGGATGTTATGACTTTGCCTGTGTTGTCTTTAAAAGTAATGAATGAAATATCAGAATTACTTTGTAATATAGACACAGCGTGGGTTTTCAGGATTATTCTTTTTTCGTTTTCACTTTTATTTTTAGTAAGCTCATAGCTTTGAATAGCAATAGTTTTCCCCAAAAGCTGGCCAAAATTTGCGTAGCTTTCGTAGAGTTTTTCCTGAATTTTACCTATTGCAAAAATTGAAACCGCAATGATTAAAACGGTTGAAACCAAGAGCCCCGCAATGATTAGCCTGTTTTGTGCTGTATCGTCAAAATTTAGTTTAAATTTCATATCCAATTGATATTATATCATAGGCAAATTACCATGGTATAATAATTTCTATGACAAATGCAGGAAAAAAAATAATATCCGCAAACAAAAAAGCCTATCATGACTATCTTGTTTTTGAAAAGTTTAAGGCAGGAATTGTGCTTTTCGGGACAGAAATTAAATCTATCCGAAAAGGCGCAGTAAACCTGAAAGACAGCTTTGCAAAAATTGAAGATATGGAAATTTTCCTCTATAATTGCCACATAAGCCCTTATGAAGGCGGAAACAGAAATAACCACGACCCGGAGAGGGTTCGAAAACTTCTTTTAAACAAAAAAGAAATTTTGAAAATTTTAGGGAAAATTAAGCAGGATAGCTATACTATCGTGCCTTTAGAGCTTTTTTTGGAGCGTGGCTTTGCAAAGCTTGAAATCGGCCTTTGCAAGGGCAAAAAACTGCATGACAAAAGAGAAACCCTGAAAAAGAAAGATATACAAAGGGAAATGGAACGCTTTAAATAATTTAATAAGGCTGTTGACATTTCTTTTTGTGAATTTTAAAATGTACTACAATTGTAATTAGTGAGGAATTAAAAAATGGCAATAGAGAGAAGTGCTGCAAAACGTCCGAATTGGTCCTCAGGCTTTGCTTTCATTATGGCAACATTGGGTTCTGCCGTGGGCCTTGGGAATATTTGGCGTTTTCCATATATTATGGGCCAAAACGGCGGCGCAGTCTTTCTTTTGATGTATATTGTGCTTTCTGTTTTTATATGCTCAATTCCTTTGCTGTGCGAACTTTTGCTTGGAAAACAGATGCGCAGAGGGGTTATCCGCTCTTATGAAAAAATTAACAAAAAATTCAGCCCCTTTGGCTGGCTTTGCTTTATAACATCAATTTTCATCCCCTGCTTTTACTTTGTAGTGGGCGGTTGGACCGTAAATTACATTTTTATATACCTCTTGGGCACTGTCCCTGTTGATCAAATCAACACTGCAACCTTTGAAACCTTTGCAGCGCAACCGATTGCACCTTTGATTATGGGTATAATTTTCCTTGTACTCTGCGCGGCTTTCCCCTTCAGGGGCGTAAATAAAGGGATTGAGCAGGCAAATAATATTATTATGCCGATGTTTATAATTATGCTCCTTTTCCTTGCTATTACAGGACTTTTCCTCCCAAATTCAATCGAGGGGCTTAAATTTATGTTTGCGCCCGATTTTACAAAATTTAACTTTACAACAGTCCTAACAGCCCTTGGACAGGCGCTTTTCACCATGAGTGTCGGGATGGGCTGTCTTGTAACTTACGGAAGTTATTTAAAGAAAGATAGCGATATAATCCAGTCTTCAGGGCTTTTAATCCTTGGAAATACAATCATAGCGGTGCTTGCAGGGGTTATGATATTTCCTGCGGTATTCTCTTTTAACTTAGAACCAAGTGCAGGTGCGGGTTTAGTATTCATTACTTTGCCAAAAGTCTTTGCAGCATTGCCTTTTGGGCAGTTCTTCGGGCTCTTGTTCTTTATATTACTGTTCTTTGCGGCTCTAACTTCAGGCATCAGTCTTCTTGAGGTTAGCATTGCAGCAATTTTAGAAAAATTCAAAATTTCAAGAAAAATTGCAACAGTTATAATGTCTTCAATAATTTTAGTCTTTATGGTGCCCACCACCTGGTCTTTCGGGATGTTGAGCGGCTATAAACTTTTTGACAGAACGTTTTTCGAGATTATGGACTTTACCGCTTCAAACATCCTGTTGCCTCTAAACACAATCATACTCTGCGTTGTTGTTGGCTGGATTTTAAAACCGAAAATGGAACTTTTAACTAAAAACGAAAAATTCTATAATGCGTTTATGTTTTTGTTGAAATTCGTAGTTCCGCCGGTATTAGTGCTTTTGATGCTCTTCGGCCTCGATGTTTTATAAACAAAAGCTGTTTTTAAAGATTGTTAAAACCCTGAATTTGCTCTTGTAGAAGGTGTTTCAGGGTTTTAAATACGTGTGATGGGCTTATAA